>CAZBKC010000114.1:0-8842 GCA_964492345.1 uncultured Steroidobacter sp.
TCTGGCCGTCAACCGCCAACTGTCAACCGTCAACTCGTTAAGTAAGTGACATTGCGGTTAGTTCAGGGAAGGCTGCAGATGGAGTCTCCGCATCAGCGGCTAGCGCAGCTCGACCATCTTGCCGCCAATGGTGATCCGTTCCGCACGCATCTCGCTCTTGTCCTTCAGGTGCACGTAGCCTTCGACCTGCGCGGCGGTGTCGGGCGCGAGCATCTCCCGCGACAGACCGCGACTTTCCATCCGGCCGGGCGGTGCGAGCACGACGTTCCAGAGCGCATCGTCAGTCTTCAACGTGGCTGTGCCGTGCGGATTGGCATACGTGGATGATTGAATCGTTCCGTTCAGCTTGACCAGGGTCGTGTCGTAGCCGCTCCAGCCATGGTGTGCGACAGCGGCAACGGCGAAGGCAACAGCCAGGACACCGACAGACAGTCGTGCGGATTTCATTGCATCACCCTCGTACGCCAGAATGACCGCCATTGAACCCCGCCTGCGGGTTCCTGACCACCGCATGAAATGCGTACTCAATCGGCCGACGGCCAGCCTGTTCGACTCGTTCCGTCCCGACGCCTGCCTGATCAATCGTTATGAACCGGGGACAAGGCTCTCACTGCATCGCGACTACGATGAACGCGACTCCGATGCGCCCATCGTCTCGGTGTCGCTCGGCGTACCCGCGACATTCCAATGGGGCGGCCTGCGCCGCAACGATCGCACGCGCCGGATTGCGCTCGAACATGGTGACGTGGTCGTCTGGGGCGGCGCGTCGCGCTTCGTCTCCGCAGGAGAGCAAGACAGACCCCGGAGGAACTGCGAAAGTCTTCGCATGTCCCTGCGCTCCATCGCTCATCTTCTGCTGCACGCCGCCGTACCCGGTCTGGTCGCGTGGCTGCTCTTTCGTGAACAGTGGCGACGCGCCTGGCTGATCATGCTTGCGACCATGATCGTCGACCTGGATCATCTGCTCGCCGATCCGCTCTACGACCCGAACCGTTGCAGCATCGGCTTTCATCCGTTGCATCGGCTGCCGGCAATCGCCGTGTACGGATTGCTGACTGTGCCGCGACGGACGCGCCTCATCGGACTCGGACTGCTCATTCACATGGCGCTCGACTTCGTCGACTGCATCGCGATGAAAGGGTGGCTTGCATGAGCTCGCCCGCCGCCTTTGCTATTGCTCTGTGTACTCTGTGATCTCTGTGTGAAATTCCGCCTCGCAACCCAGCCTACCAGGCGGGTGAGCCGGCAGTCGCCACCACGGCGGCTCAAGAAACGACAAGAGCAGGGACACCCGCAGCGGGAACGGCTATACCTCGGCGCCACAAGAACGTTCGTTTCCGGGGATTTCCGCATGTCTGTCCGCCATTCTCTCTCGCTGGCGATCCTTGCTTTCATCGTTGCCGGCTGTGCTCCACGACCTGTGTCGGAAACGGCAGCAACCGATCCGCTCCTGAAAAAAATCGACTCGGGCGAGCTGCGCGGCATTGCGCAGCCAAACGGCAGCCGCGCCTGGCTCGGTATCCCGTATGCGAAACCGCCGGTCGGTGAGCGACGCTGGCAGGCCCCGCAACCGATCGATCCCTGGCAGGGTGTGTTCGCTGCCGAACGCGACACGCATGTGTGTCCGCAGTTCGTCTCGCCGCTGACCCAGGGCGTTGCGGATACCGATGGCGACGGCATCGTCGGGGACGAGGACTGTCTCTACCTGAACGTCTACGCACCGGCGAACGCCAGTGCAGACAAGCCGCTGCCGGTCATGTTCTGGATCTTCGGCGGCGGCAACAACAGCGGCTATGCCGCCGATTACGACGCCTCGACGCTCGCGAAGAATCACGATGTCGTCGTGGTGACCGTCAACTATCGACTCGGCTCGCTCGGCTGGTTCCGGCACCCCTCCTTGCTCACCAACACAGCGGCAGGTCCGGCGCGCTCCGGCAACTGGGCGGACCTCGATCAGCAACTCGCCCTGCGGTGGGTACAGAAGAACATCAGGACGTTCGGCGGCGACCCTGGCAACGTCACGATCTTCGGCGAGTCCGCGGGCGGCTTCAATGTGCTGAGCCTGATGATTTCGCCGCAGGCGAAAGGGCTTTTCCACAAGGCCATCGTGCAGAGCGGCGGACTGCGCACCATGACGGTCGCGAGCGCCGTGAACTTCAGCGACGACGCCGAGGCAGGCACGCCGTTCAGCAGTCGCGAGATCGTCAACAGGATCCTGATCCGCGACGGCAAGGCGGCCGATCGTGCAGCGGCAAAGAAACTGCAGATGGAAATGACGGATGCACAGATCGGCGAGCTGCTGCATGCACAGTCCGCCTCGCAGTTCCTCAAGCTCTACAACCCCGAGGGCGCACGCAACTATCCTTCGACCCAGAAAATCGCGGATGGCACGGTCTATCCGACGCGTCCGGTGATCGAGCTGTTCGCCTCGGGAAACTATCACCGCGTGCCGGTCATCCTGGGTACGAACCGCGATGAGCGCCGCATTTATATGTATCGTCTGCCGCGCTGGCAGGAAGTGCTGAAGAAGTCGCCGGATGACTACGTGAAGTATGCGAACTATCCCAGCCTGCAATGGAAGTACACGGGCGTCGATTCGCTGGCGCGTGCCATGAGTCCGGTCGAGCCGGCTGTGTTCGCCTACCGCTTCGACTGGGACGAGAGTGGCAAGCTCGGCAACACCGATCTGTCGGTTGCGGTAGGCGCCGCACATTCGACCGAGATCGCCTTCGTGTTCGGCGACTGGAACATCGGCTTCCTGCCGCCCGCAGCGATGTACCCGCAGGAGCGCCGGGCCGCGCGCGATCAGTTGTCGAAGAGCATGATGTCGTACTGGGCGCAGTTCGCCTACACAGGATCGCCCGGCAAGGGCCGCAACGGCGACGAAGTCGAATGGAGCGCCTGGAAAAATGCTGCCGGTGAACCGAAGACCCTGATTCTCGACACTCAGGAGGGTGGTGGTATCCGCATGATGACGGACGAAGTCACGGCAACGAGCGTCAAGGAACGCATGCTCGCCGACAGGTTCGACGATCAGCGCCTGCATTGCGAAGCCTATGCACTCACCTTCGGTGCAACCGCACAATTCGACCCGAGCGAATACGCCACGCTCGGCGGCAAAGGTTGCGGGCAGTATCCGCCACAGAGTTTCAAACCCAGCTTCTGAAAGACGAGGACTCACGCCATGCGATTCCCTGCCCTGCTCGCGCTCTCGCTGTTTTCCCTCTCGTTGTTTTCCCCGGGCGCCAACGCCATCGACTGCGCCAGGTCGGACATCGATGCCAGCCAGCGCCGGTTGCTCGGACCGACGGAGAACATCTGTCAGACCTACGGCGGCAAGGTCCTGCTGGTAACGAATGTCGCCAGTCATTGCGGCTTCACGCCGCAATACGAAGGACTCGAGACGTTGTACAAGACCTATGAAGACAAGGGCCTGGTGGTGCTCGGCTTTCCTTCCGGCGACTTCAACAACCAGGAGTTCGAGGACGAAGGCGAGATCGCAAAGTTCTGCAAGCAGAATTTCGGCGTGACTTTCCCGTTGTTCAGCCGTTCTTCCGTGAAGGGCCCGGATGCGAATCCTCTGTTCAAGGCACTGGCGGCGAAGACCGGCCAGGAACCGGGCTGGAATTTCAACAAGTACCTGATCGGCCGCGACGGCAAGGTGATCGCGCACTTCGGCAGCAAGGTTGCGCCGGACGGCCCGGAGCTGACCAAGGCGGTCGAAGCGGCCCTGGCGAAAGGATCCTGATCTTCTTCCCGTCCCGCCCTCGTTCTTAATCAGAGACGAGGGCGGGTGGGACATCTCCCCACTAGCCCACACTGACGGTGCCGCACAGAATCGGCGAGTCTGTTCCCCAGGACTCGCCCCATGTCCACGATCATCGGCATTTCCGGCAGCCTGCGCCGGCAATCCTTCAATTCATCGTTGCTGCGTGCCGCAGTCGAACTCATGCCCGCTGGAGTCGAACTCGACATCGCTGGCATTCATGAGATCCCGCTCTACAACGGCGACGTCGAGAGCGAGCAGGGGATTCCCGCCGCAGTCTCCGCGCTGAAGGACCGGATCGCTGCGGCCGATGGCCTGCTGTTGTGCACCCCGGAGTACAACAATTCCATTCCGGGTGTGATGAAAAACGCGATCGACTGGCTGTCACGGCCGCCCGATGACAGCGCCAGAGTGTTCGGCGGCAAGCCGGTGGCAGTGATGGGTGCCTCGCCCGGACCGTTCGGCACGCTGCTCTCGCAGAACGCGTGGCTGCCGGTGCTGCGCACGCTGCGAATGCAGCCGTGGTTCGCCGGGCGCCTGATGGTTTCGCGCGCCGGCACCGTGTTCGACGAACACGGCGAACTGATCGACGAGAAAATCCGTGGCCAGCTGCGCCAGTTCGTGCAGGGGTTCGCCGAGTTCGTGGCGGGGTCGGAAGCCTGAATCCTCGGGCGATGGGTCCGGCAATGATGGCAGAATGCCGCCTCTCCCGATCCGGCACCTTCCCATGTCCACTTACTCGCCCGCCCACCCGCAGCAGTTCGTACAGAGGCTCGATCACGGCATCAGCGTGATCGACACCGGCTTCGTCCGCGAACTGTTCGATGCCAGCCATCTCATCGTCGGCAACGGCCGCGCCGCGTATGTCGACACCGGCACCAACAACTCCGTGCCACGCCTGCTCGCGGCCCTGGAATTTCACGGACTCGATCGCGATGCGGTGGACTACGTGATTCTCACGCACGTGCATCTCGATCACGCCGGCGGCGCCGGCCTGCTCATGCGGCATCTGCCGCAGGCGAAACTCGTGCTGCATCCGCGCGGCGCGCGTCACATGATCGATCCCACGAAGCTGATGGAAGGCGTGCGCGCCGTCTACGGCGACGAAGTCACCGCGCGCGACTACGGCGAACTGGTGCCCGTCGCTGCCGACCGGGTACTGCAGACCCGCGACGATCTGGTGCTCGAACTCGGCGGACGACCGCTGCGTTTCGCCGAAACGCCCGGACATGCGCTGCATCATCACTGCATCTGGGACGAAGCCAGTCGCGGCTGGTTCACCGGCGATACGGCGGGCCTTGCGTATCCCGCGCTCGCCACGCCGCGGGGCACGCACGTGATTCCCGCCACCGCGCCCGTGCAGTTCGATCCGCCGGCGCTGCATGCGTCGGTCGAACGACTGCTGCGCTCGCAGCCGCGGCTGCTGTACCTCACGCACTATGGCGCCGTCGGCGAGCCCGAAAAGGTGGCGGCACAATTGCTGTCGCAGGTCGATGCGATGGTCGATGCCGGCCGCGAGCTCGCGAATGCGCCGGATCGACACGTGCGGCTCAAGGCCGCGTTCCAGGACATCTACATGTCGGAGTTGCGCCGCTGCGGATCGACCGACAGCGACGAGAATCTGCATGCCCTGCTGGCGACGGACGTGGAACTCAATGCACAGGGAGTGGGCGTGTGGCTGGACCGGGGGAAGAAGTAACGATCCGCGGCTGCAGGCGTCGACGACAACCGCTCAATCCACCATCGCCCGCAACCGTTCATCCGCATCGCGCGCGATGAGCCTCAGCACGCGGATCACACCTTTGAAGCGGGCGGTGAACAGCACGGCGGGGTCTTCGACGTGGGCGCGGGCAGGTATCCACCGGTAGCTGGCAGACGCGAAATCGAGCTGGCGGATTGCCTTGTCGAGACGCTTGCGGACATCGCGCGGCAGAACGCGGCTGAACACGACGGCGAGCCGATCGAAGCGTGCACGCATGTCGCGCAGCGCGTTCTCGAACAATGGGGCGTAACGGCGATAGTTTTCATCCGAATAGACGGGAATCCATTTCGCCAGCATCAGGTCCCACACGTCGCGATACTCCGCCGAGGACGCCTCGGGGAGCGTGTGGCCGGAGAGATGGATGAAATGCGCCTTCCAGAGATGGCATTCGAGCCGGACCTGCAGCATCGCCTCGAGAAAGATCTCGAATGGGTCCGACGACAGCCGCGTCGGCGACGTGACACTGTCCGCTACGTGAACCCGCATCGCTACGTGACTGCCGAGATCCGCTGCCATTCCCTGCCCTCCCCGCGCCTGCCGGTAAATTACCGCGCGTTCACTGCGACGGCCAGCGGAATCTGGCGCTTCTTTACAGAAGGCTGAACCCGCGCGCAGCGCGGAACTGAACCGGTACTGACCGGAATCGTTCAGGAATGCATCAGCCGGTGCCGGCGATAGTTTCTTCGCGCCGGATGATCCGGCTGGAGGACACCGCGATGAAACGCCTTCTTGTTGCTGCTGCTCTTGCCGCCTCGGCCCTGATGGGAACGGTCGCGATGGCCGATTCGCACGGCCGCCATGAGCGCGCGTGGCACGACCGTCACGAACATCACGGTGATCGCGATCGTCACGGCCGCCACTACCATCGTCATGATGGCCGTTACCGTGTGGCGCTGTACTACCCGCCCAAGGGCTATCGTCACTACACCTGGTCTCGAGGCGCGCGCCTGCCGGCTGCGTACTACGCTCCGCGCTATGTGGTCTACAACTATGGCGCGTATCGCCTGCGTCCGCCGCCGCGCGGCTATCACTGGGTGCGCGTCGACAACGACGTCGTGCTCGCGGCCATCACCACCGGCATCGTCATGCAGGTGATCGACGGTATCTTCTACTGACGCCCGAAACGAAGGCTGCACGCGCGCCATGCTTGCATTTGGTTACAAAAGTCCAACAGTTTTCCCGGAGCACGCTGCGGCCGGAGCTGTCGAACCCTGTGTCATCACGCAAAAGCTCTTGTTGTTTCTCAAGGAGAACATTCATGACCCCGAACCGATTCCGGACCTCACTGCTCGCAGCCTGCGCGGCACTCACGATCGCCGGCGGCGTCGCCCATGCCGGCACCGATACCGACGGCAAGGAGGCGAGCCAGCGGCACGGCCAGCGACACGGCCAGAGTCATCATCACGGCGACGCGCCGTTGCTGGGTACGCTGAAGCAGCTCGATCTGACGACCGCGCAGAAGCAGAGCATTCGCTCGATCTTCGAGAGCAATGCGCCACAGCGCCAGGCCCTGCGGGAACAACAGCACAGCAACCGCACCGCGCTTGCGAGCACGATGCCGGACGACCCCAGGTATCCGGCGCTTATTGCGACGCAGAAACAACTGGCCGCCGATGCCATTCAACAGTCGAGCGATACGCAGACGCAGATCTATGCGCTGCTGACCCCGGAACAGAAGGCACAGATCCCGCAGTTGCTGGCCGAGCGCCAGGCTCGCCGGGAGCAGCGCCGCGAGCAGTTCAAGGATCGCGGTCGGCAGGCCACGACCCCCGGCACGACGTCGTAACCCGTTCCTCCCTGACCCTTGCCGCGCAGGGTCAGGGAGTCCTTTCACCTGGGGAATCCCCCCCGATCGTTGCAACGGCAACGGCCGCGACCCGGATTCAGGGAAAACCCGCCTCCCTTTGTGACCAATCCCCCATAAATCACGCCTTCCCGTGTTCTGCAAACAGGTATAGTCGCCGCCGGTTCGTGACCCTTCGTTTTTGTCTTCCTTGATCGGGACTCGTGTCCGTCCAAGGTTCCAAACCGGTTGTTCCGATCCAGGAGACTTGCCCGCGCCCGATCGACGGGAGGGCGGTCGTTTTCAGTTCCCGCCTGCTTCCGACTTCAAGCACGAAGCGCTGCAGGCTCTCTCAAAGGTCTTTTTTGTAATGAGCAAGATTTACGTGGGCAACCTGCCCTTTTCCGCCGATGAAGCTGCCGTACGCGAGCTGTTCGCACAGCACGGCACCGTGGACTCGGTCAGCCTGATCAACGATCGCGAAACCGGTCGCCCGCGCGGCTTCGGCTTCGTGGAAATGCCTCGCGGCGATGCAGAGCGCGCGATCCAGGCGCTGAATGGCCACAACATGGGCGGTCGCCCGTTGAAGGTCAATGAAGCGCAGGACAAGCCCCGCAGCGGTGGCGGCGGCGGTGGTGGTGGTCGCGGCGGCTTCGGTGGCGGCGGCGGCGGTGGCCGTGGCGGCTACGGCGGCGGTGGTGGCGGCCGCTGGTAATCGCTGCTTCCTGGCAGTTGTTTTCCCTCTGTGGGCCGGCCTCAAAACCGGCCCACAGTCGTTTCAGAAGCCCGGATGGTGCTTCATGAACTCGGTCTCCTCGGCGGTCGAGTCGCGCCCGAGCGCCACATTGCGATGCGGGAAGCGACCGAATCGGTCGATGACTTCCTGATGACGCCGCGCGTAGTCCAGCGACTGCGCGTCGCCGAGCGAAGTGAATAGTTCGACCGATCGGGCCTGCGTCGCACGGTCCTCTGCGTGCTGAAAGGGCATGTAGAGAAACGCACGCTGCTGCGCGGTCAGCTCGCGATCCAGTCCTGCCGCAATCGCCTGTTGCGCCAGTGACAGCGCAGTCGCATCCGTCGCGAAAGCACGCGACGAGCCGCGAAACAGGTTGCGCGGAAACTGATCCAGAGCAACCACCGCAGCCAGTGCCTCGCGTGCGGTTGCAGGCCGTACGATTTCACGCTGACTCAGCGATTCATACAGCGACATGAACCGCTCGCGGATCCACCGATCGATGGAATCCTTGCGCACGAACCAGTCCTGGGACGACAGCTCTTCGAACCAGAAGTGGATGACCTCATCCGTCCAGTTTTCCGGGATAGTCACGACAGGGCTCTCCGGTGATGCATGCTGCGTTCATGATACGAGGGCACAGAAAACACAGGGTGAATGGCACTAAGTCAAGCCGATTGCTGCTGTTTTCTTCCTGTGGGGCGGGCTAAAGCCTAATGGCACTGAATTAAGAGTTTTCTGCATGCGATGGGCTTGTCCGCCCCCTCCTCCGCGCAGCGGGGGCCGCTCCTGCGCATC
>CAZBKC010000115.1:0-8829 GCA_964492345.1 uncultured Steroidobacter sp.
ACTGATCGGCATCGGCGCGCTTCTCGGCGAGGATGTCGCGCAGGATCATCGAGGCGACCAGCACCTCATGATCCAGAATCGCGAGCGCCTCGCGTGCCGGCAGCGCCGATCGGCTGGGCGCGTAGCGCTGTTGATCGAGACTCGGCGGAAAGAGGTCCGCCATCTGCAGGCCGAGTGCGGCGATGATTTCGGCGGCATCGTGGCCGCAAAATGCGTGCATCAGCACGCGGCCGTCATCGAGTTCGCGGACGGACACCTTCAGTGACCGCGTGCCACACACGACACACGGTCCGCGATAGGTCCCTTGGCCTCTTTGGCGCCAGCCGTCCCAACGATTGAGCAGGGTCGAGATGCTCACGCAGACTGCCTGCGCACAAGCTCGTGGAATTTCGGCACATCTAGAAACACGCGACGACCGATGCGCACGAATGCGCCCGCCAGACCATTCTGGCGCGACTGCCGCTCAGCCCAGCGAGCCTGATGCTCAGTTGTGAAAGGGACGCCCGCGGCCTTGAACTCGTCGGGCTTGTTTAGCGGAATTAGTTGTGGGGGCATGCGCGCTTATCCGTGAGAGTTCGTGCTTGCTATCGGCCGGGCACGGGGAGAAGCGTAGGGATGTGCGTTCACGTTGTCGGTAACGGTGGGTCGGCTCGCTACATAGGCTTTTTTGTTACCTGCTGCCTTTTCCGGTGACGCGTACGGCGCATTTTGACGGCTTCCGTCGTTACTTCCGTTTCAGAGACCACTGACGCAATGGTGGAGACGACATCATCGAGTGGCTGCCCCAAGAAACGCATGAAGTACGTCTGAAGGTGATGGGAAATGAGAATCGTCAGCCAACTTGCATTCCGGGGAAACGACGCGGACGCCATGTTGTGCGCCGATCCAGCTATTCGATCGAGACACGATCTCAAGTCTCCACCGCAGGCTCGACGCAGCGCCATGCGCAATCTCTCGACGCGAACTTCCATCTGCCGCTCTTCGACCGTGCCCTCGCGAGGCGGTAGATCGAGGATCATCATGTGCTGCACGGCATCGCGCAGCCATCCATCAGATAGGAACGGAACGATTCTTTCGAAGTCCGGATGCAATGCTGGGTCAGGCTCCAACAGTTTCGCGAGCCTGGCCGCGGCTTTCTCCACTGCTTTGTGTCGCCTCACCCAATCCGACCTCGGCGGCATCTGGCCGGCAGCGGCGACGCTGAGCGCGCACCGCGCAGCAATCGCACAACTGACAATCTCGCCGTGCCAGTCGAGCACACGGCTACGAGCATGCCCCGCTTTCGCACGCTGTTCCGCCTTCCCAATTGATTCCCATGCGTCTTTCATTGTCAGATCGGAAGCGAGAGCAGAAATGACCTTTAGCGTTCTTGCTTGCTCTCCGATCCCGACGAGGTAATCGCTCCCGGAAAGTCGTTCCTTCATTCTCAACCAGTGTAAGTCTGGCGCTTGTAGCCCTAAGCCATCATCATCGGCAACAACCCAATCAGCCGCTTTCAGCTTACTCAGTCGAGCATGGGCGTCGACTAGTGCGGACGGAGACCAGTGCGGGAATGATCTCATTGATCGCTCAGCCAAGAATCTTCTTGTTCATCGTCGTCACCAACTCCTTGGCGTCCTCTGCAGCGATGTGGACGTACTTGCGCACGACGTTGGATTTCCAGCCGCCGATCAGTCGCAGTTGCTGTTCGCTCGCCCCCATGCGCGCCAGGTCGGTTGCGCCGTCGTGCCGCCAGCCGTGGAAGGTGAAACCCTCGATCTGCGCCCGCTTGCAGGCCGCCACGAAGCCCTGGTGATAGCGATACAGCCTCCCCTTCGCGCTGACGAACACGCGGGGTTCCTCGGGATCAGTCGATGCAATGTAGTCCCGCAGGATCTGGGCGGGCTCGCCGGCGATCCAGACGATGCGCGGTTCCTTGTTCTTCGGTTGCCGGATGGCGAGACGCCCGACGACCTCCTCCGCATCCTTGGCATGGCCATCACGCTGCGTGACCGTGAACTCGACGTCAGCCTTGCGCAGCTTCTGCAGATCGCCGGAGCGCACCACGGACGCGCGGGCCGTCACGCTGAAGACGAACAGCGGGCGATCGGACAGCAACGCCTCGAACAGCTTCGCTCGCTGCTTGGCCGTGAGCACCTTCAGGCGCCCACCGCTCTCCTCCGCGCGTTCGATGTCGCCGAACGGATTGGCATTGATCCAGTGCCAACGCTTCCAGGCGATGCGGAAGAGCTTCGAGCCGGCCGCGATGTAGCGATTGACCGTCTTCTCCGTGCGGTACAGCAGGCGCGGCGGCTTGCCGTGGACGACGGAGTTCTTCTGGCCCGGCTTCGATCGCTGATAGGGCTCCGTGCGCAGCCTGGAAAGCTTTTCCTCGATCAGCTCAGACGTGACGGCACCGACCTTGACGCCCCCGAGTTCCTTGCGCCACCACATGAGCCGCGCGAGCGAATTGCGGGCGTCGGCGGGCGCATCGGGATGGGTTGGCTGAACCCACTTCGCGGCCAGGAAGGTATCCAGGCGTTTCTCGTAGTCCGGGCTGGGTTCGTACTCGGGCAGCGCGTCGATGTGCAGAATTTCGCGCGCGTACTTGACCGCGGCTTCCGCGACCGTGCGGCGTCGGCCGGCGGCGTTCTTGAAGTGTCGGCCTTCGATCATGTCGGCTTCGACTGTCGTCACCCACTTCCTGGCCTTGGCCAACGTCGTGAACGACGCCGTGCGGGCCGGGTAGCCGGCCATTCGGACCTGGCAGTGGTAGACGGTCGTGCCGTCCTGTTTTTTTCGTTCGCGAATACTCGCCATCGCGTGTTCCCACAAATGGGCACCATTTCACGCGACATTACACGAAAGCGGTGGCACACTGTGCCAGGACTGTGAAAAGCGCGATGCGCCTTTCCGATCCTGCTGCGATAACTGGCTGATTTTTCTGCGTTTGAATGGTGGGTTGGGTGGGAATCGAACCCACGACCAGCGGATTAAAAGTCCGATGCTCTACCGACTGAGCTACCAACCCGTGCAGGACACTGGCAGCTGGCGACTGGCAGCTGGCCAATAATAAAGACCTGTATCGTCGCGTCTTGCCAGCAGCCAGTCGCCAGTGGCCAGTCGCCCCTTCGAAAGGGCGCGCATGATACCCAAACCCGCCGTGGAGTTCACCGGAAGTAACGCGTCGGATCCACCACACCGGCCGCTGCGAATCCTTCGCGGCGCAACCGGCATGCGTCGCAGGCGCCGCACGCACGTCCTGCATCGTCCGCCTGATAGCACGACACGGTCCGGGCGAAATCGACTCCCAGATCGATGCCCCTGCGAATGATCTGCGCCTTCGTCAGGTCGATCAGCGGTGCGAAGATGCGAAATGACGACGTTCCCTCGACGCCGCTGCGCGTGGCGAGATTCGCAACGCGCTCGAACGCAGCAACGAACTCAGGGCGACAATCGGGATAGCCGGAATAGTCCACCGCATTCACGCCAATGCAGATGCGATCCGCACCCAGCACCTCAGCCCACCCCAGCGCGAGCGCCAGCATCACGGTATTGCGCGCCGGAACATAGGTCACGGGAATCCCGGCTTGCGGCGACTCAGGCACTGCGATGTTCACATCCGTCAATGCCGAGCCGCCGATACCTCCGAGATCCACGCGAATGACCCGATGTTCGACTGCACCGAGCGACTTCGCGACACGCTGCGCGGCGTCGAGTTCTGCCCGATGCCGTTGTCCGTAGTCGATGCTGAGGGCGTAACACTCGAGCCCCTCGGAGCGGGCAATGGCGAGCGTCGTGGCTGAATCGAGTCCGCCGGAGACGAGAACGACAGCACATGGGGACGAGGACGTCATTGGAAGAGTTTCACCTCTCTGTGTGAAATTCTCTGGATCTCATCTTCCCGGCGTATCGCCCCACAGATACTTGTGAAGCTGTACCTGCAACCGTACCGGCAGACGCTCATCGAGAATCCATTGGGCAAGGTCCCGCGGTTCGATCTGGCGATAGCTGGGGCTGAACAGCACCGTGCAGCGCTCGTGCAGCGATTGCTGCTTCACCAGGTCGCGCGACCACTCGAAGTCTTCGCGGCTGCAGATGACGAACTTGATCTGCTCGTCGGCACGCAGCCGGTCCAGATTTTCGTAGCGATTGCGCTCTGCTTCGCCGCTTGCCGGGGTCTTTACGTCGACCACGCGCGTCACACGCGCATCGACACCACTGATATCCATGGCGCCGCTGGTTTCCAGCGAGACCTGATAACCGGCGTCGCATAGCCGCTGCAGCAGTTCGAGGCAGGTCTTCTGTGCCAGCGGTTCCCCACCCGTGACACAGACATGCCGCGCACCGAAACCCGCGACTTTCCCGAGGATCTGATCGAGCGAATGCCACTCGCCGCCATGGAAGGCATACGCGGTATCGCAGTACTGGCAGCGCAGCGGACAGCCGGTCAACCTGACGAAAACCGTTGGCCAGCCGACGCTGTCGGCTTCACCCTGGATCGACAGGAAGATCTCGGTCAGTTTCAGGCGGGAAGACATACGAAGCGATGCGCGACCATGGGCACGATGGTGATGAGGGCGGGAACGGTTCTCTGGCCCTCGTCACTCGCGTCACTCTCGTGACCTTCGTGACTTTCTCTACCTTCCCTCGCTCTGCATTTTCGCGAGCCGCTCGCGTGCCAGACGTCCCGCTGTCGTATCCGAATACTGCTTCACGACCTGATCGAGGGCGGCACGCGCTTCGCCCCAGTTCTTCAGCTCGTAGTTGCAGTAGCCGATCTTCAGCAGCGCGTCGGGAAGCTTGCGGGAATCGGGATACTTCTCGACCACCATCCGGAACGCCCGCAAGGCGTCGGGGTAGTGTTTCGTCACATAGTGAGCTTCACCCAGCCAGTACTGGGCATTGTCGGAGAGCTGACTGTTCGGGAAGGTCGCAAGGAACTGCCTGAACGCGGTCGCAGCCTCGGGGTACTTGCCGTCCTTCAGGAGATCGAAAGCCGCCTGGTAGTTGGCGCGATCGTCACCCCGCGGGACCGGCAGGCCGCCACCCTGCGTGGTCGCGGACAATGCGCCAGCCGCCGTGCCGCCCTCCACTGCCACCAGGCGCCTGTCGAGATCACCGTAAAGCTCGCGCTGCTGGTCCTGGGTCTTGCTTGCCGCGTGCTGCAGCTCCTCGAGCTGGCCACGCAGCACGCGTACTTCATTTTGCGAAGCTTCGATGCGCTGGGACAGATCGAGCAGGCTCTGGTTCGCCAGCACGCGCTCGATGCGCAACAGGCGGCCATCCAGTTCACTGAGCTTCTGCACTACCGGATCGGCCTCCGGCGGGGTGCTGGCACAGCCGGCGAGCACGCTCGCCGCCGCCACCAGCAACCAGGACCGCGATTGCAGCTTCATCGAGCGGGCGCCAGTTCGACGCGACGATTCCTGGAATAGGCAGACTCATCGCTGCCCTGCACTGCCGGCCGCTCCTCGCCGTAGCTCACGGTCGTCAGCTGCGTCTCGTTCACCCCCTGGAGCAGCAGCGCGCGACGCACCGATTGCGCACGGCGTTCGCCGAGGCCGATGTTGTACTCGCGCGAGCCGCGCTCGTCCGAGTGGCCCTCCAGTCGCAGCTTGCGTGCAGGATTGCCGCTCAGGAACTGGGCATGGGCCGTGACGATCGGCACGTACTCGGACTTGATCTCGGCCCTGTCATAGTCGAAGTAGATCACCGTGCCGGCGCGCTGCGCGGCCTGAATCGCCTGCTCCTCAGCTCCCAGGGCCGAGCCGGAAACGTCCGCTCCGGTAGTCCCGCTCGTCGTTGCACCATCGCTCGTCGCCGCCGGATCGGAATCCGGAAGCGTTTCAGGTTTTTTCGGGCAACCGCTCAGCATCGCGGCACTCATCAGGATCAAGACCAACTGCACCGATCGCATTCAATTCTCCTGGCGGGAACCCAGTCCCGGTTTAAAGTCTGGTCGGTCAAAGTCTGGGCAAGATAAATTTGGCGCGAAATTCTGCCATCTCATGATCGCTGGCGCAGCTCATTTCGCAGGAAACGGGCCCCACACCGGCTCACGCACATCGCCGCTGCTCGCTGCAAGCTTCTGTTGTACGCGACCATCGACCGATACCGTGGCCAGCACACCACGGCCACGGTCCTGCGTGGCATAGATCAGCGTCGCCCCATTGGGAGCGAAGCTCGGACTCTCGTCCTGTCGTCCCTGTGACAGCACCCGTACCGACTTGGTTGCAAGATCGACCACCGCGATACGGTAATTGCCGCGATCCAGATACACCACCGCCATCTGCTTGCCGTCGGGCGACATACGCGGCCGGGCGTTGTAACTGCCATCGAATGTGACACGGGTGGCCCGATTCGGCTGGGCGGGATCGACTTCGTAGATCTGCGGACCGCCGGCACGATCCGAATTGAAGTAGAGCTTGCGGCCGTCGTTGGACCACTGCGGCTCGGTGTCGATGCCTGGGTCGAAGGTCATGCGGGTCAGCAGCTGGCTGGACAGATCGAGCGTATAGACATCGACGTCGCCATCCTTGCGCGACAGCGTCAGGGCAAGCGTGCGTCCGTCGGGCGACCAGGCCGGAGCGCCATTGATGCCCGCCCGCGCCGACACGCGACGGCGCTCGCCTGTCGCCAGCGTCTGCACGAAGATGGCAGACACCTTGTTCTCGAAGGAGACGTAGGCAAGGCTCTGACCGTCCGGCGACCACGCCGGCGACATCAGCGGCTCGCTCGAGTTGGCAATGATCTGGGGATTTTCCCCGTCTGCATCGGCAACGATCAGCTTGTAACGCTGCTGCGGCGGTGTGCCTTCCGCGCTGATGTAGGCGATGCGGGTCGAGAACGCGCCGCGGATCCCGGTGAGCTGCTCGAAAATGATGTCGGCGATGCGATGCGACATGGCGCGCATGCCCTTCGAGTTGGCACTGAGGCGCTGCCCTGTGAGCCGCTGCCCCGTCAGCACGTTGTACAGCTCGAACTGGGCCGAATAGCGATCCGCGCCTTCGGGACTGATCTTGCCGACGGCGATGAAGTCGCTCTTGAGGTAACGCCAGTCCTGGAAACGGATCTGATCGCCCGAGGTGGGACGGTCGATCATGTCCTTGCGATCCAGCGGTGCGAAACGGCCGCTGCGCTGCAGGTCGGCCGCGACGACTTCGGCCACATCGAAGGGTGCGGCACCGGAGGACTCCCAGCCGAAGGGCACGATCGCGATCGGGACCGCATTTTCCTGTCCGCGCGTGATCTCCACGACGAGCTGCGCATGCGCGCACAGACTGACGACCGCGAGAATCAGGCCGCACAGGGCCCGGGGAATCAGATACTTCATCCTGCTACTCCTCTGCCGCCCGCTCACTCGGACGGCTTGAAAACCAGAATAAGATTGCGTTCAAAGAGTCGACGGTCCGATGGCAACGGCAAGGGCGACGCACGCAGTACGGCCTGTTCGATCGACTGTTTCACCGCGGCATCGCCGTTGCACTGTTCGACCTGCGCCGAGAGCACGACCCCGTTCGGCGATTGCGCGACCCGGATGTTGCACTGGAGTCCCGGCCGGGCCGACGGCGGCCGATTCCAGTTGCGCTCGATCTGGTCCTGGATCAGTGCGACGTATTCGTTGAACGCCGAGGAGCTGCGGGCCTGCATCAGCCCTTCTTCCTCCGCCAGCTGGCGCTGCAGCTCCGTCTCGCGCGCCTTCTGCAGGCGCGCATCTTCGGCAGCCTTGCGACGCTCGGCCTCTTCCTTCTGTTTGCGCTGGATCTCCGCCACCCGCTGGCGCTCGGCCTCCACCCGCTGCTGCTGCTCGATCTCCGCCTGACGCTTCCGTTCGGCCTCCTGGCGTTGGATCGTCAACTGCTGCTCGGCGGCGCGCGTCTTTTCCTCTTCCTGGCGCCGCTGCTGCTCGACCTGGCGTTCCTGCTCGGCACGTTGTTCAACTTCGCGCTGCTCCTCGAGCCGCTTCTGCTCGATCGCCACCTGTTCACGCTCCTGCTGAATACGTTGCCTTTCCTGTTCGCGTTCGCGCTCCCGCTGGCGACTCGTCGCACCTACCTGCGTCGCATCGATCACCACTGCCTGGATCGCGAGCTGCGGCGGTGGTGCGTTGCGCGCCATCTGGATCATGGTCAACGCGAAAAGCCCTGCGAACAGGACGTGCAGGAACGTCGCTCCGAGCAGGTACTTCCAGTTGAGCTTGATGAACTCGGCCATGGACTGGGTCAGTTCCGCTTCTGCTGCGCGCGCCGCGCCTCCGCCGGATCCGTGATGAATCCGACCTTCTCGGCGCCCGACTGCTGCAACAACACCATGCCTTCCACCACGCGACCGTACGGCACTGTCTTGTCTGCCTTGATCAGCACTGCAGTTCTCGGCTCCCGGCGCAGCACAGTGGAGACGCGCTCCACGACCGCATCCTCGCCGATGGGAGTCTCCTCATCCTTGCCAATGTTCAGGTAGAAATTGCCGCTCTTATCGACGCTCAGGATGAGCGGTTGCTGATCCGTCATGTCCTGCGAGAGCGGTTCGGTCGCGGCCTTGGGCAGATCCACCTTGATGCCCTGCGTCAGCAGCGGCGCCGTGATCATGAAAATGATCAGCAGCACCAGCATGACGTCGATGTACGGGACGACATTCATCTCCGCCATCAAACGTTTGCCGCGGCGGGCCGGGGTCATGCGTGCGCCTCCGCTGCCGCCGCTGCCGCCGCTGCTGTCGAACGCGTCGGGGCGTGCCGCTGCAGGATCGACGACAGCTCCTCGACGAAGGTGTCATAGCGCGTCTCGATGCGTACGACCTGGTCGGAGTAGCGGTTGTAGGCGATGACCGCCGGAATCGCGGCGAACA
>CAZBKC010000116.1:0-1173 GCA_964492345.1 uncultured Steroidobacter sp.
CCGTTCGTCAAAGCCGGTATCGGCTGGAGCTTCATCGACACCAATATTCCCGACGGACGGCCGCAAACCGGGTGCTGGTGGGATCCATGGTGGGGCTACGTGTGCACAACGGTGCAGGATACCCGCAGCACCGACGGCTTCATGTACGAACTGGGCCTGGGACTGCGCTGGGACATCAGCCCCGGCTATTCTCTGCGCGCCTCCTACGAGAAGCACTGGCTGGATCTCAGCGAAGCCAGCGGCACACCCGACGTGGATCAGTTCAAGATCGGCGTCGTCTTCCGCTACTAGTACTAGTGGCCTGCAGCAACTGATCTGAGACTGCATCGTGCGTCCTGTCCCCCCCGCTTGCGGGGGGACAGGACGTTGCCCCCACCCCAATCTCTTCACCGCTTCGGGTGATTCCGGCCCTGCCTCCTCCCCGCAAAAGAGGGAGCAGAAAAGCGGTCCCGCCCGGGTCGCACCTTCCGGATCCGTCGTGACATTTTTCCGTGCGGATCCAGGACCCAGAAAAATCTGCATCAATCGGGTTGTCTTTCGAAGTCGCAGGTGTATATTTCGACGCTAGTTGCTTGAGTGATCAACAGAAAATCACCGGGCAAACTTAAAGTAACTTCTCAACATTTGCCGGCTCCATCTGTGTTGTTTTACCGACACAATGAATTCGGTAAATGATCCACTCACTCCATTTTTGCCGGGAGTCAGTCGCGATGAGCAGCGCTTGGGAGCATCTCTTTGCCGCAACGGCCATCCTGGCCTCTTCGGGTCCGATCAAGCAGCGATTGATCGACGCATACAAGACTCACCTGTCGACCCTCGATCAGGACGAGTTGCCCAATGAAATCCGCGAGGAATTCTGTTCGCTGGCCAATTGCATGTCGTGCGTACGTCCCCTGCGCGGCGAGACGGCCGAACAGGCGACGGTCAGGAAGATGTCCGACCTCGAGGCCGGTCGGGTCGCGATGCGGATCGTGAACATGCTTGGCGTCGTGGCACGGACCCAGATGTTCCAGCGTCCGCCGAAGTTGCGGGCAGTCAACGAGGATTGAGGGATCAGGGATCAGGGATCAGGGGATAGGGGATAGTCAGAAACGCAGCGCGGCAACCTTCTGACTACCCCCTATCCCCTGATCCCTATCCCCTGATCCCTATCCCCTGATCCCTATCCCCTGA
>CAZBKC010000116.1:1273-8799 GCA_964492345.1 uncultured Steroidobacter sp.
ATCCCTATCCCCTGATCCCTATCCCCTGATCCCTATCCCCTGATCCCTATCCCCTCTGATCCCCTCCCTGTGCTCCTCTTCACATATTCTCAAAGAAGAGGGATCCCCCTTAGTCAGGCCAATGCTGATGCGATGGGGTTCTCAGATCGCTACTGGTGAGGTCGTTAAGTTACAGACACCGCTGGTTGCCGATCCGTGCCATGTCCGATCCGCGTCCGGATTCGCCCACCCTGCGCCTGCGCAGGCTGGATGCTTCCACGTATGAGCTGACCGAGCTCATGCGCGATGGGCGCATTGCGACCCTGTTCCAGCCCATTGTCGATCCGCGCTCGCGTGGCATCTGCGGTTTCGAAGCCCTGGCACGCGGTCCCTCGGACAGCTGGCTGCATTCCCCCCAGAACCTGTTCGAAGCTGCGCGTCGTGCCGGAGTCAAGGTCGAACTGGACTTCGTCTGCATACAGAACGCGTTCAGGCGCTTCGTCGCTGCGCGTGTGGCGGGGCAGCTGTTCATCAACGTCTCGCCCGACAGCATTTACGACGATCCCAATTTCGCGGCGCGCTTCCTGCGATATGCGCAGGAGGCTGGCCTCGCGCCGAACCGTTGCGTCATGGAGCTCACGGAAGAGAGCCTGCTCGACGACTATGCGCGGCTGCGCTCGGCCCTGCAGGGGTTGCGTGAAGCAGGCTGCTCCATCGCCATTGACGATCTCGGCGCCGGTTCCTCGGGGCTGCGCACCTGGTCCGAGCTGAAGCCGGATTTCGTCAAGATCGACCGCTACTTCGTGAGCGGCATCGATGCCGACAAGACCAAGCTCGAATTCGTCCGCTCCATTCTCGACGTGGGCCGGGCGATCGGTTGTCGCGTGATCGCGGAAGGCGTCGAGACGGAGCGCGAATGCCGCGAACTGGTGGATCTCGGTGTGGATCGCCTGCAGGGCAACCTGTTCGGACGTCCGAATGCCGCGCCCATGGTCGTGCTGCAGCAGATCGAATCGCTGGACAGGACGATCGGTGTAACCAGCGCGCTCTGCGCCGATCACATTGCGGTCTATGTGCCCCCGGTGTCGCCCGATATGCGTGTCGCCGACGTGGCGGACCTGTTCCATCAATCGCCGGAACAGCAGACGCTCGCGGTCGTGCGCGACGGTCGTCCTGTCGGTGTGGTACGTCGCATCGATCTGTTTGCGCTGCTCGCCCGGCCGTTGCATCCGGAGATCTACAACAAGAAGCCCGTGTCCGCGGTCATGGAGTCGCCCACGTTGCTGATCGACGGGCAGTTGCGCCTCGAGCAGGTCAGCCGGCTCGTGACCCAGAAAGGCAAGATGCGGCTGACGGAGGAATTCGTCATCACGCGCGATGGCCTGTATCACGGACTCGGACAGACGATCGACCTGCTGCGACTGATCACCGAGCAGCAGCTGCAGACGGCCAAGCATTCCAATCCGCTCACGCTGCTGCCTGGCAACGGTGCAGTGCGCAACTGCATCGATCGGCTGATCGAAGCCGAACGCCGTTTCGTCGTCGCCTATTTCGACCTCGACAGTTTCAAGCCTTACAACGATGTCTTCGGTTACGCGCAGGGCGATCAGGTCATTCTGCATCTCAGCGGTTTGCTGAAGAACCACTTCTCCGCGCGCCTGGATTTCGTCGGCCACATCGGTGGCGACGATTTCGTTGCAGTGATGCGATGCGCGGATTGGCGCGAACGGGTCAATCGCATGCTGGAGCAGTTCTCGGCGACGGTCAGCGGCTTCTATTCGCCCGAGCAGGCCGCAGCGGGCCGTTTCACCGCGACGGATCGCCAGGGCAACGTACAGGAGTTTCCATTGCTGACCGTGTCGGTGGCCGCGCTCGATTCCGCGACGGTCGGTGCGACCAGCGCCGACGCCATCGCGAACCTGCTCGCGCACGTGAAGAAGGTGGCCAAGCAGCGCAAGGGCAACAGTTTCGTCCTGCGCAGTGGCGAACGCGTCGTCGACCTGATGGGGCAGTCTTGCGGCGGTCAGCTCACGCACGACACCGATCTGCTGTTGCCGGAACAGATGGTGGGATGACTAAGGCGTGAGGCCTGAGCCAGAACCCGACGTTCATGATCTGCCGTCTGGCTCACGCCTCAAGCCTCATGTCTCAGCTACTTTCCCAACCGATGCAGCAGCACCGCCAGTCGCTGCGCCTGAACCTGCAGCATGCGCAGGTCTGCAAATTCCGTCGGTGTATGCGAATCGCCGCCCAGCAGTCCGAGTCCGTCGATTGCCATCTCCACGTGATCTGCGGCGAATGACACGTCGGCAGCGCCGGCCCGGCGCGGGTTCACTGCGGTCACCGGGCCGAAGCCCAGATCCTGGCTCACCTGGTCGTAGAGGCTCAGCAGCTTCGCGTTGCCCGGCGTCGGCGCCATCGGCGGATAGCCTTCGTCGAACGTGATTTCCGCCGAGGTCTGCGGCAAGTGCTTCGCGACAATGGCACGCATCTTCTCCTGCGTGCGCGCGATCTGTTCCGGCGTGATCGCGCGCAGGTCACCCGAAGCAACGGCCACGGGCGCGACGATATTGTGCTTGCCCGATGCCTTGCCCTGCAGCGGTTCCGGCACGTACTTCACCTGTGTGCTGCCGACGATGAGCCCGGGATTGAACGTCAGCAGCTCTTCGCCGTGCAGTTCCGTGTAGAAACCAGTGAGGATGCGCGCGATCTCGTAGATGGCGCCGGCGCCGACTTCTTCGGTGAAGACCTGCGATGAGTGCGCCGTCCTGCCGGTGGCCTTGATCTGCCACCGCCCGGAGCTGCGTCGCGCCGTCACCGCAGTCGCGGGATCGTCATCTGCATTCTCCAGTCCGATGGCGATGTCTGCGGCTTTCGCGGCATCGATGAGCGTTGCGCGAGCTGTCGAGAGGGGAGCACCGGAGTCTTCCTCGTCGCCGTGCAGTACGACCGTGAGATGCAGGCGATCGAGTGCGCCGGCTTCCTTCAGTGCACGCAGCGCAGCCAGCGCCACCACAATGCCGCCCTTCATGTCCGCGGTGCCGGGCCCGCGCACGATGTTGTCATCGACGCGCTCGAAACGCTGGAACGGGCTGTCGGGCTCGAACACGGTGTCGAGATGTCCGATGAGCAGGATGTGCGGCCCCTGACCCTTGCCCCTGTGTTCCGCGACGAGGTGACCTGCGCGACCGAACGCCGCACCGTCGACCCAGCGGGTCTGGAAACCGAGGGCTGCGAAGTGCGGCCGGAACACGTCGCCGACAGCGCGCACGCCGGCAAAATTCATGGTGCCGCTGTTGATGTTGACGACCTGCTCGAGCAATGCGACAGCCGGTTCCTGCTGCGATTTCACGTGTTCGACGATGGCTCGTTCCGACCTGTCGGACAGGGATTTACCGAACGACGGATGGGCAGGAACCATCGCAACGAGAATCAGCAGCAGGCTCGGACGCAGGCGGTGGGGCATGGCAGAATCCCGTCTGAAGAAAGGCACGCCGCATCATACGTTACGCTTTCGTTATTCCATTCATCAGCATCTGCACGCTGATCATGACCCGCAGCATGCCCATCAGTCGCTCCATCGCGATCAGCACTGATTCACAGGATCTCCCATGAGCGCGAACCATGATTACGACCTGCTGGTGATCGGTGCCGGTTCCGCGGGCGTGCGTGCGGCACGCATCGCAGCGGGTCACGGCGCCAGCGTCGCCATCGTCGAAGAGCACCGGATCGGCGGGACCTGCGTGATCCGCGGCTGTGTGCCGAAGAAGCTGCTGGTCTACGGCGCTCACTTCGCCGAGGACCTGGAAGACGCTGCAAACTTCGGCTGGTGCATCGACGGCGCGCGCTTCGAGTGGGCCACCTTGCGCGACAACGTGCTGGCGGAAGTATCGCGTCTGAGCGGCCTGTATACCGAAACCCTGACGAACCACGGCGTGACGATATTGCGTGGCCACGCGGTCGTGACCGGGCCCACCAGCATCCGGCTCGACCACAACGCGATCACGGCGCGCGTCATGCTTGTCGCCACGGGCGCGCGCCCGGAAATTCCGGCCTTTTCAGGGCGCGAACACGTCATCACCTCGAACGATGCATTTCACCTGCCCGAACTGCCGCAGCGCATCCTGATCGTCGGCGCGGGCTACATTGCGAACGAGTTTGCTGGCGTGTTCAACGGCCTGGGGTCCGCGGTGACGCTGGTCAATCGCTCGGATCAGATCCTGCGCGGCTACGATCAGCAGATTCGCGATCGGCTGCTGCAGATCTCGATGTCGAAAGGCATCCGGTTCCTGCTCAACACCGCCGTCGAGCGGATCGAGAAGATATCCGGCGGCGGGCTCCTCGCGAGCATGAGCGGCGGTACGCGCATCGACTGCGACGCGGTCCTCGTCGCTACCGGCCGCGTGCCGAACACGGACGGCCTGGGACTCGGGAGCGCGAACGTGCAACTCGACCGCCAGGGCGGCGTTTGCGTCGACGCCGACAACCGGTCGACCTGTCCTTCGATCTACGCAGTGGGCGATGTGACCAATCGCATTCAGCTCACGCCCGTGGCGATCCGCGAAGGCCAGGCATTCGCGGATTCGGTTTTCGGCAACCGGCCAACGCAGCTCGACTACATGTGCATTCCCTCAGCCGTCTTCAGTCATCCGCCGCTTGCCGGCGTCGGAATGACAGAAGCGCAGGCGCGCAACAAGCTCGGCGAGGTGAAAGTATTCACCGCCGACTTTCGTCCGATGAAGAACGTGCTCGCCGGGCGCGACGAACGCGCGCTGTACAAGATCGTCGTCGACGCTGCAACCGACAGGATCGTCGGTGCCCACCTGATCGGCCCGGACGCGCCGGAGATCCTGCAGCTCATGGCTGTCGCTGTGAAAGCCGGCCTGCGCAAATCCGAACTCGACGACTGCATCGCCATTCATCCGACGATGGCTGAGGAACTCGTTCTGATGAGATGAGCGAAGAACAGGATTTCACACAGAGATCACAGAGTTGAAGTCGGACCAAATCGTCCTGCGTTCGACTCTGTGAACTCTGTGCACTCTGTGTGAGATCAGGCTCTTCAAGCCGTGCCGTAAATGGCATTCAACGCGCGTGCAGCGGTGGCGTAGCGGAACTCGAATCCAAGTTCCTGTGCGCGGCGCGGAATCACGCGCTGGCCATCCACCAGCAGTTGCGACATTTCGCCGAGTCCGGCCCGGATGACTGCAGCCGGTACCCGCATCCAGATCGGACGGTGCAGTGCGCGGCCGAGCAGTCGATAGAACTCCGCATATCGCACGGGTTCCGGGGCCGTACCGTTGATGGCGCCGGTATAACGGCCGTTGTCGAGCGTCTGCAGCAGCAGGCGGATGAGATCGTCGATGTGAATCCAGCTCAACCAGTGTCGGCCGCTGCCGGGGATCGCGCCCGCGTACCAGCGCACGGGCCGGGCGAGGCGGGGCAGAGCGCCGCCATCGCGACTCAGGACCACGCCAGTGCGGATGCAGGTGACGCGCACGCCGCTCGTGGCTGCCGCGAACGCTGCCGCCTCCCATTTGCTGCACAACTGACTCTGGAACATCGCCTGCGACGGTACGCTCTCATCGAGCGGCTCGTCGCCATGCACCCCGTAGTAGCCGATCGCCGAGCCGTTCACGAGTACCCTCGGCCGTGTGTGCAGTCGATGGCAGAGTGCAACGATGGCGTGCGTCGTGTCGATGCGGCTTGCCAGCAGCCGGCGTCGTCGCGCGGCAGTCCACGGGAGCCCGAGAATCTGTTCACCTGCCAGATTGACGATGCCGTCGACGGATGTTGCATCAGGTACTTCGTCGAGCGACGTGACGACATGCACTTTCGGACCGAGCAGCTGGCGGGCACGAACAGGCCGGCGTGCGAGCGCGATGACGCGGTCGCCGCGCCGCAGCAGCGGTTTGATCAGATGACTGCCGATGAACCCGGTCGCACCCGTGATGAGCCAGGTGCGGCCTGACGGTGGCTGCGGCAGCAAGGTCAACGTTTCGTGCACCACGACTGCATCCCCGGCGTCCGTTCGGCGCGGAAAATAGGTGTTCCAGGCTCAACCGCGCAGTACTCGATGCTGACAGGGAGAGGTCCCGTGCGACATAGGGTCTTCTACTCGCGGTCCGACAGGGTTGTATGGGTCGGCCGGCTCGGGAGATTCGTGTATGGTTGCCGGCGGCGAGGCAGGCGGAAGGTCCGGTCAGGAAAGCCTGAGCGGACTCATGCGACACGAGCCTGGGAAGATCAGGAAGCTACAACACAATGTCCATCACGGATTCGCTGTCACATGTCACCGGCGTCGCACAGGTCATCCAGCTGGCGGTCGCCCCCGTGTTCCTGCTTGCCGGTGTCGGCACCACCTTGAACGTGCTGGCGACGCGCATCGGCCGCATCATCGACCGGGCGCGTCTCATGGAGGATCGGTTGCAGACCGCTTCGCCGCAACATGCCGAAGAACTGCACTCGCGCCTGCGCGTGCTGTCGAGGCGTGCCAGCCTGATCAATCGCGCGATCGCGCTGTGCGTGTTGTGCGGTCTGCTGGTTTCGCTGGTCGTGGCCGCGTTGTTCGTCAGTTCCTCGCTGCGCATCGATCTGGCCATGCCGATCGCCATTGCCTTCGTAGTGGCTTTGCTGAGTCTCGCAGCAGCATTGATCTACTTCCTGCGCGAGGTCTTTATCGCGACGGAGGCGACGACGTTCGGCGGGGTGCGCAAGGAAGTGCGTGAGTGACGAAAGTCACGAGGGTCACGAAAGTCACGGAGGTACGAAAGCGGAGGTGAACGACGGGGAGTCTTCGTCATTCTCGTCACCTTCGTCACTTCCTCTTTCATCCGTCGCCATCCAATGACACAAAGCAACCAAACGTGTCAGTCGCGCCGACGAGCGGTCGCGGGTGCTCCGGTTTCCGTGATCCAGTCCTCACCGTCACCGGTGCCCGACCGGCAAACTGGCATCGAGGAACGCGCTCGCGTTCCGGAGATCGTGAATGTCGGCAGCCTGTTCGGAAATGCTGGTCCAGCCTGATGCATACCTCGTCTCGAAAGGCGAGTCGCTGCTCGTTGCCGAGCTGACGGCTGCGCTGGCGATCTGTGTTTACGATGACACGCAGCCCGTCGCCGGCCTTCTGCACTTGCGCTACGTCGCGACCGACAACGACCAGCCGATCGATCTCACGGACAACACCCTGAGCTCCGACCTGCTGCTGATGGACCGCTTCTGCAAGGACCTGCGTGCCGCGGGCGGACGCAAGCAGAGCTGGCGTGTAACCATTTACGGGCACACTCCGAATACACCGGGAATGGCCGGTCCGGCCGCTACCGTGATCGATCTGGCGAAGGCCTATTTCTCGGACGGCCGTTTCCCCGTTGAATGCAGGGAAACCGTCCGGCCGCTCGGGCTCATCATCCGGCTGGACGCACGCGAGGGCAGGATCTGGGTCAGTGGCACGCCGGGTACCGCGGGCGCAGCGCGTTTCGCGGCGCCTGCTGCCTAGGGAATCTCTGATTTACCTCTTGTTCGTCATTCCCGCGAAGGCGGTGACCGAA
>CAZBKC010000117.1:0-8734 GCA_964492345.1 uncultured Steroidobacter sp.
CCCTGCGTTCATCGCAGCGGTGGGGCCGCTGGCAATCGGTGGCCTCGTGCCGGCGGCCGGGGGCGTCATCGTCATATCCAAAGAGGGCAAGGTGCTTGGCGCAGTGGGCGTCATGGGCGATCTGTCGGATAACGATGAGCAATGCGCGGTCGCCGGCATTGCAGCCGCAAGCCTGCAGCCTCAGCCCGGGTGACCATGAAGTGCGAAAAGTGATTCCGATTTTGCCGGAGCCCGGTTCGTCGCTGGTGCCTGCCGTGCTTGCGGCGGTCAGGCAAGCCATTGCTGACAATGCGTCGCGGCCGGGCGCGCTCTTGCCAGTGCTCCACGCGATTCAGGATGCGCTGGGCTACGTGCCCAACGACAGCGTGGCCCTGGTTGCCCGTGAACTGAATCTTTCGCGCGCCGAAGTGCACGGCGTCATTACGTTCTATCACCATTTCCGCCAGAAGCCGCCGGGTCGACACATCGTGCAGTTGTGTCGTGCCGAAGCGTGTCAGGCCGTGGGCGCGGCAGAGCTCGAAGCCCACGTGACTGCGAAATTCGGGATCGCCATGAAGGGCACGACTGCGGATGGGCGGGTCACGCTGGAGCCAGTGTATTGCCTGGGCAACTGTGCGATTGGACCGTCGGTCACGGTCGATGGCACGTTGCATGGCCGTGTCACCGCGCGGCGATTCGATGAATTGTTCGAGCATGCCGAGTCATTGCCATGAGCACGATTCGCGTATTTGTCCCTGCGGATGCCTCGGCGCGAGCAGTCGGTGCCGATGCCGTGGCGGCCGCCATTGTCGCAGAGGCGGCACGGCGCAATCTTGACGTGAAGCTGATCCGCAATGGCTCGCGCGGTGCGCTCTGGCTTGAACCACTGGTGGAAGTCGAGTGCGACACTCGCATTGCCTATGGCCCCGTCAGCGTGGAGGACGTGAGTTCGTTATTCGATGCACGCTTTCTCGACGGTGGTTTGCACCCACTGCACCTGGGTGCGACCGACGACATCGCCTGGCTGAAGAATCAGGAGCGCTTGTGTTTTTCACGCGTGGGCGTCATCGACCCGCTCGACCTCGACGACTACGTGGCTCATGGCGGCTATCGCGGGTTGTCAGCGGCCTTGTCGATGCCGAGTGATGAAATCGTAGCGGCCGTGACGAAATCCGGGTTACGCGGCCGTGGCGGCGCGGCGTTTCCGACGGGGATCAAATGGCGCACCGTCCTTGGTGCGAGCGCGAGCGACAAGTACGTTGTCTGCAATGCCGATGAGGGCGATTCCGGTACGTTCTCGGATCGCATGCTGATGGAGGGTGATCCATTCACCCTGATCGAGGGCATGGCGATCGCGGCCATTGCGGTCGGCGCGACACGCGGCTTCATTTACTTGCGCAGCGAATATCCCGGTGCGCATCGAGTTCTGAAGCAATCCATTGCGATCGCCTATGCACACAACTATCTCGGCGACAACGTACTCGATAGCGGCAAGCGCTTCGATCTTGAAGTGCGCCTGGGCGCGGGCGCCTATATCTGCGGTGAGGAAACTGCACTGCTGGAATCGCTCGAGGGCAAGCGCGGAGAAGTGCGGTTCAAGCCGCCACTTCCGGCCATCAAAGGACTGTTCGGGAAACCGACCGTGATCAACAACGTCATCACGTTTGCGTCGGTGCCCATGATTCTGGATCGCGGCCCGGACTACTACGAGAAGTTCGGGCAGGGGCACTCACGCGGCACGCTGCCCATCCAGCTGTCGGGCAATGTGCGGCGTGGCGGCCTCATCGAGAAGGCGTTCGGCGTTACGTTGCGCGAACTGCTGTACGGCTACGGCGGCGGCACGCTCAGCGGCCGACCGATCCGCGCAGTGCAGGTCGGTGGTCCACTCGGCGCCTACATACCGGAGTCCGCATTCGATATGCCACTCGACTACGAGGCGTTCGCGAATGCCAAGGCGATGCTGGGTCATGGCGGCATCGTCGTTTTCGACGACACCGTGGACATGGCGGCGCAGGCACGCTTTGCGATGGAATTCTGCGCCGTCGAATCATGCGGAAAATGCACGCCCTGTCGCATAGGCTCAATGCGCGGGGTCGAGGTGATCGACAGGCTGACCAGTGGTGTCGACGCGCCGCAACAGGAGGCAGTGCTGCGCGACCTCTGTGAAACCATGTTGCATGGTTCCCTCTGTGCAATGGGCGGATTGACGCCTTACCCGGTGCTCTCCGCGCTGGATCACTTTCCAGAAGACTTCCACGCTCCGTCGCAGCAAGCGGCCACGCGCAGGTAATCGTTATGTTGTCCATCGTCGAAAAAGATCTCGGCACGCCGGCACCCGATCGTAGCGGCGGGGCTGCGGCTTCCTCGTCGAGCGTCGAACAGCAAGTCACTTTGTTCATCGACGGGCGCGAGGTCACCGTGCCCGCAGGGACTTCCGTGATGCGAGCGGCCGCGCTGCATGACGTGCAGATCCCCAAGCTGTGCGCGACCGAGCAGCTCAATGCGTTTGGATCGTGTCGCCTCTGCCTGGTCCAGATCGAGGGCATGCGCGGTTACCCCGCGTCCTGTACCACACCCGTCGCACAGGGCATGCAGGTGACAACCCAGAACGGCAAGCTTGCACAGTTGCGACGCGGCGTCATGGAGTTGTACATCTCCGATCATCCGCTTGATTGCCTGACCTGTCCCGCCAATGGGCATTGCGAACTGCAGGATATGGCAGGCGTCGTCGGTCTGCGGGATGTGCGCTATGGCTACAGCGGCGAAAATCACGTGCACGAAGTGGTGGCGGGACAGGCGAACCCACGTTTCGTGGGCAAGGACGAGTCCAATCCCTACTTCACCTTCGACGCCAGCAAGTGCATCGTCTGTTCGCGTTGTGTCCGGGCCTGCGACGAGCAGCAGGGAACGCTCGCACTGACGATCCAGGGACGCGGCTTCGACTCGAAGGTGGCCGCCAGCCAGAACGAGTCGTTCATGGATTCCGAATGCGTGTCGTGCGGTGCATGTGTGCAGGCATGTCCCACCGCAACGCTGAGCGAGAAGAGCCTGATCGAGATGGGACAGGCGGAGCACAGCGTTGTCACCACCTGCGCCTACTGCGGCGTTGGCTGCTCGTTCCGCGCCGAGATGAAAGGCGAGGAGGTCGTGCGCATGGTGCCCAGCATGGACGGGCATGCCAATCACGGTCATTCCTGCGTGAAAGGGCGATTCGCCATCGGTTATGCGACGCATTCGGATCGCATCTACAAGCCAATGATTCGCGCCGCAATCACCGATCCATGGCGTGAAGTAAGCTGGGAAGAAGCAATCTCCCATGCTGCCTCCGAGATGAAGCGGATCCAGGCAAAGTATGGCCGTGACGCCATTGGCGGAATTACCTCGTCGCGATGCACGAACGAGGAAACGTACCTCGTCCAGAAACTCGTACGCGCGGGCTTCGGCAACAACAACGTCGACACGTGTGCACGTGTCTGCCACTCGCCGACGGGATACGGGCTCAAGCAGACGCTCGGCGAATCGGCGGGCACGCAGAACTTCGATTCGGTGATGCAGGCAGACGTCATCATGGTGATCGGTGCCAACCCCACCGACGGCCATCCGGTGTTCGCCTCGCAGATGAAGCGTCGACTGCGTCAGGGCGCCAAACTCATCGTTGCCGATCCGCGTCGCATCGACCTGGTGAGAAGTCCTCACATCCAAGCGGAACATCATCTCAAGTTGCGCCCGGGAACGAATGTTGCGCTGATCAACTCTCTGGCACATGTGATCGTCACGGAGGGGCTCGTGAACGAGCATTTCGTGCAGTCACGCTGCGAACCGGAATCATTCGAGAAATGGCGGGTATTTGTCGCTGAAATTCGCAACTCGCCCGAGTCCATGGAGGACGTGACGGGTGTGCCTGCAGCGGAGGTGCGCCAGGCTGCACGCCTGTACGCAACGGGAGGCAATGGCGCGATTTATTATGGACTGGGCGTCACCGAACACAGCCAGGGATCGACCATGGTCATGGGGATCGCAAATCTCGCCATGGCAACCGGAAACCTCGGCCGTGACGGTGTGGGCGTCAATCCGCTTCGTGGTCAGAACAATGTGCAGGGTTCCTGCGACATGGGTTCATTTCCTCACGAATTTCCCGGCTATCGCCATGTTGCTGACAACACGACGCGGCAGCTGTTCGAGAACGCCTGGGGCGTGGACTTGCTGAATGAGCCGGGCTTGCGTATTCCGAATATGTTTGAGGCTGCGCTCGACGGCGAATTCAAAGGGCTGTACGTCGAAGGCGAGGATATTGCGCAGAGCGATCCGAATACGGCGCATGTGACGGCGGCCCTCTCGGCGATGGAATGCATCATCGTTCAAGACCTGTTTCTCAACGAGACGGCAAAGTTTGCCCACGTATTCTTGCCAGGCTCCTCGTTCCTGGAAAAAGACGGCACCTTTACCAACGCGGAGCGCCGCATCTCGCGGGTCCGGCGCGTGATGAAGCCGAAGTCCGGCTATGCGGATTGGGAAATCACCCAGCTGCTGGCCAACGCACTCGGTTATCCGATGAGCTACACACATCCCAGCGAGATCATGGACGAGATCGCTCGATTGACGCCGACTTTTCAGGGGGTGAGCTTCCAGAGGATCGACGAGCTGGGCAGCATTCAGTGGCCCTGCAACGATGTGCATCCGCAGGGCACACCCACCATGCACGTGGATGAGTTCGTTCGTGGCAAAGGTCGCTTCATGCTGACCGAGTACGTACCGACGACAGAGCGCGTGAACGCGAAGTACCCCTTGATCCTGACGACGGGGCGGATTCTTTCGCAGTACAACGTGGGCGCACAGACGCGGCGGACGCCGAACGTTGCGTGGCATGACGAGGATCGCCTGGAGCTGCATCCGGCGGATGCCGAGGCCCGAGGTATCGTCGAAGGCGATTGGGTGGGCGTTGCAAGTCGAACGGGCGATACGGTGCTGCGTGCACGCATTACCGACCGCGTTCAGCCGGGAGTCGTTTACACCACGTTTCATTTCCCGGAATCGGGCGCCAACGTTATCACCACGGACAACTCCGATTGGGCCACCAACTGCCCGGAGTACAAGGTGACCGCTGTCGAAGTGACTCGCGTCAAGCAGCCATCCACCTGGCAACAGCGTTATCGGGAATTTTCGAAGGAACAGGACGAGTTGCTGCGTGCTCGTCGAGCTGAGGAGTCGGCCCCCACAACTGCGGCCAGCGAGAAGCACAGATGAGCGAGTCGCAGCATCTCATCAAGATGGTCGGTGACATCGCCAGATTTTTCGAGTCGGAGAAGGACACGGAGGCGGCGGTGAGCGGCATCGTCAAGCACATCGAAATGTTCTGGGATCCTCGTATGCGACGGAAGGTGGTCGAGAAATTTTCCGCCTTCGAAGAAGATGTCTCGCCCATTGCGCGTGCCGCGATCGAACGGCTGGCGAAAAAGCAGTCTTTCGTCTGAATGCATCAGGGTACCGCTGATCGGTCAGCGGGTAACTGCTCGCGGCCTTCTGGTGCGTGGGTCCTGCGCAACGTGCGCCCGCGTCGTTTCATGGTCGCTGTCGATGCCGGCAGGCTCGTCAACCCGGACACACTGAGCGTCGGGGTACTCGACGCCGGCGGTCACCTGGTCGCCTTCCAGCGTCAGAACGCATCGTCCAAATGCCCGCCCGCAGATCGCCATCGGCAAGGCGGCTGGGGCGCTCGCTCTGGGCGTCTCATCGCGCAAGATTGCCGAGATGGCGGCCGAGCGACCTGCGTTCATCGCAGCGGTGGGCCCGCTGGCAATCGGTGGCCTCGTACCTGCAGCCGGCGGCGTCATCGTCACATCCAAAGAGGGCAAGGTGCTGGGCGCAGTTGGCGTGACGGCGATCTGTCGGATAACGACGAGCGATGCGCAGTCGCCGGCATCGAAGCCGCGGGCCTCCAGCAGCGGGATTGATGGGTGGCTGGTCCCCTCCACGCCAATGTGCGCCTGACCGCCAAGACCGGGTGAGGTGGTTCGAACCCGCCCACCCACATTTCAATGGGTCGCAAGCATCCTGAACAGGAATTGAGTAAGATGCCAAGCGATCCCAGCCGCTGATATCGGCATCTTAAAACCGAAGGCGTCGGGATGGATGACAACCTGATGGGAGAATCTGTCGCGTACCAGATCCGGTATGCGGCGGCATGAAGCCAGAGGTTTCAACTGCATGATTGTCACGAGCAGGCTGGAGTTAGCCCATGAATAGCGCACGCCTAAATACCGCTTCAAAGATAAAAGAAGGCGAGCGGCCAAAAAAGCAAACCGCCGCCCCCGGAAAGGTCCGCCGCAGCGGCCCGCGATCAGTTACGCGCCTTCTTAACGTGCTGCGTGTGTTGGCCTTGTCCGAAGAAAGCGTGAGCCTTGCACAACTGAGTCTTGACACCCGCACGCCGAAGACCAGCCTTCTTGCACTGCTGCGGACTCTGGTTGATGCCGGCTATGTAGTGCAACGTGACGCGGGCTACGTGCTTGGTACTGAAACGTATGCATTAGGCTCGACGATCATCGGTCAGCGCAAGCTGGGTCAGCTCGCGCGGCCAGTGCTACAGAAACTTGCCGAGCAAAGCGGGGAGACGGTCCTGCTGGCGGAGCTGTCGTCGGATGCGGATCACGCGGTTTACATTGATAGAGCGGAAAGTACTCGCGCCATCCGCTTCATCGCCAGCGTTGGCGACCGCCGCCCACTGTATAGCTCGGCTTGCGGCCGAATCTTACTTGCCTTTCAGAACGAGGAGTTTCGCGATGACTACCTCGCCAAGACCAAGTTGGTGCCGCTGAACCCGAAAAAGAAGCTCGGGCGGGGTGAGCTGGAGGGCATCATTCGCAAGATTCGCCAGTCGTATCTCACGATCACCGATGACGATATCAGTGAGGGTGTGGTGGGTATCGGTTCTCCGGTTTTTGGTCGCGGAGGGCAGGTAGTCGCTGCGCTGGCAATCGGCGCGCCTGTCGGACGAGTCGAAAAGAACACCGAGGCGATGTCGCGTCTTGTAAAGAAGGGTGCCGAAGAAATTTCCCGCATTCTTGGGCATATCAATAACGCGTAGAGAGCTGACAGTCGATGCCGGCTTGTTACCGTCGCCCATTGCCGCCGCGTTCGTCGACGTAACCGGTAAATCCGCTCGATACTCCTGATGCTGAACTGACCACCCGCCTCCGCAGGTGGGTTTGTCGGCCGCTCGAAACTTTCTGAGAGAAGAGTTCGGGCTCGATCTCGCCCTGCATTCGTCCTGTACACAGACCAATATCATCCGGCCGTTCACGCGCTGGTGAAGGCGGTGAGCGAGCAGGGCGAGCGTCTGAACATCGGCAAGATCGCGCTGCGCGGCTGTGGGTCCCGAATGATGGATGAGAGCGATGCGCTTATTTTTCAGAACAAAAACTTATGGATGCGAAAAAGCCCTTGTCGCCTCTATGTCGCCGCGTTGAAAAAATAGTTGGGATTAGCCTCCCCAGAACGTAGCCGCAGACGTTCATTGACTTGATCTCAGGCCACGGATGACTATAATGACTATCCTGACCAAAGTGGAGCTACCATCATGGACAACGATCTTTGGACGGTGGCGGAGGCGAAAGCCAAGCTGAGCGAAGTCATTGAACACGCGCAAAAGCAAGGTCCTCAAGTCATCACCCGCAATGGGCGCCGCGCGGTGGTTGTCGTTGATGCTGAGGAGTGGGAGCGCAGAACGAAGCGCAACGACAATCTCGCCGAATTCTTCGCCGCATCACCTCTTCGTGGCTCCGGATTGAAAATCCGTAGATCGAAGGATCGGATGCGTCCAACTGATTTATGACCTTTCTGCTCGATACTAATGTCGTTTCTGAATGGACGAAGCCGCGCCCGGATACTGGGGTCGTGAATTGGCTTTCAGAGATCGACGAGGATTCCGTTTTTCTCAGCGTGGTTACCTTTGCTGAGTTGCGTCACGGCATTGAGAGGCTGCCGACGGGCAAACGCAGGAAGCAGCTTGATGAGTGGCTAAGGGGCGAACTGCCGCTGCGTTTCGAGCAACGCATCCTGCCGGTGGACGGCGCCGTAGCTGATGAATGGGGTCGCCTAGTCGCGTGCCACGACTCCCTCGGCCGACCCATCCATGCAATGGATGCGCTCATTGGAGCCACTGCTCGAGTGCATGCTCTTACCCTGGTCACTCGAAACGCATCAGACTTCGAGGCATCCGTGAAGTCTGTGTTAAATCCCTGGAAGTAATCATCCAGGCGCAAACGTCGTCGGCGTTGAGCAGGATCGTCTGGCTGTCAAAGTATGAGCGTGCCACTAGCCCGCTTTTCTCACGCTGGCTGCGATGACTGTATATAAATAAGGGGTCAGTAGTGTCCCAACGTTAGCCGAGTAGATTCAGTTGGTTAGGAATTGGCGACTGAATCGGCTCGGGTACGCGCAGTGTAAGTAGCTCATCGAGCGGCGTTTTCTCGCCGTCGCCTTGACCGCGTAAGCGTCCGCAAACCAAAAATGTAGTGCCGACTTTTTGCCTAAGGCATTGATCCTGCTACACGGCTACTTCGATTCTGCGCAAGCTGGGTTAGCTCCACCAACCCCATCATCTGGTGTGCTTGGGCTGCAGCGATGCGACACGATGCACCCCCGGGCATCGAGACATGCGCGGCTTTGGCGGAGCCCAGCGGCGCGGCTTGATTCAGGCGTTAGCCCGCTTTTCTCATACCGAATGGCATAGCTGTATATAACCACAGGTACCTGG
>CAZBKC010000118.1:0-8708 GCA_964492345.1 uncultured Steroidobacter sp.
TGTCCAAGGCGCAGTTCAACTCGATCCAGCAGTACATCAACAAGGGCGTCGAAGAGGGCGCGACCCTGGTCGCGGGCGGTCCCGGACGTCCGGAAGGTCTGAACAAGGGCTGGTACGTGAAGCCGACGGTATTCGCGAACGTCACCAATCAGATGGTCATCGCGCGCGAAGAGATCTTCGGGCCGGTGCTGGCCATCATCGGCTACGACAGCATCGACGATGCCGTGCGGATCGCCAACGACTCGGACTTCGGCCTCGCGGGCAACGTTGCGGGTGCGGATCTGGAGAAGGCCCGTGCCGTCGCGCGGCAGATCCGCGCAGGCTGGGTATCGATCAACGACGGCTTCGATTTCCACGCAGCCTTCGGCGGCTACAAGAAGAGCGGCAACGGTCGCGAATGGGGCGAGCACGGTTTCCACGAATATCTGGAGATCAAGTCGCTGCTGGGCTACGCGCCGGCGTAGATCGGAAGAAGAACAAGATTTCACACGGAGATCACAGAGAGCACAGAGGTAAGAGATCTTGATTCCGAACCCTGTGTTCTCTGTGTGAAATCCTCGTTTCAGACAAGGGGGGACTGACGTTGGCGGCTGTGCCTTCATCCTCGACCGCAACCGCCGACACCATCGATGTCGAGCGGCTGTTCCGCGAACACAATGCCGCGCTGCTGCGCTTCATCTCTGCCAAGGTCGGCTCCGAGCAGGAAGCGCGTGAGATTGCGCAGGAAGCGTACGTGCATCTGCTGCAGCTCGACCGGCCCGGCGCCGTCAGTTTCCTGCAGGCCTTTCTCTTCAAGACCGCGGCCAATCTGGCCATCGATCGTCTGCGCCAGCGCAGCCGGCGCTCGCACATGCTGTCCCTGCCCGAGGTCGATTTCGCGGCGTTCGAGCTGACGCCGGAACGGCAGTTGTCCGGCGAGCAGGCCGTGAGGGTTCTCGGCGAAGCCGTCGCGCGGCTGCCGGCGAAGTGTCGGCAGGCATTCCTGCTGCACCGGGTTTATGAAATGCGGATGGAAGAGATCGCCGAGCGCATGGGCATCGGCGTATGCATGGCGCGCCGCTATGTGGCGCGCGGTCTGGAATACGTCCGCGAGTGCCTCGATGCCGCCGGTCACCCGGGCTACGGGGTGAAGTCATGAGCGCCTCGTCGATTCCATATACGGACGCGCAGCGGCAGGATGCCGCGGACTGGTTCGTGGTCATTCGCGATGAAATCGATCCGAATGCGGAGTCGATGCAGGCGTGGCTGAAGTGGATGGATCAGCACGAAGGCAATCGGGCGGCATTCGATGCGGTCGCGCGGGCCTGGCATGCGGCGCCGGTGTCCGCAGCGCTGCAGATGCCGGGAACAGACGAACTGCTGGCAGACGACTACGACCCGGACATGCCGGTGCAAGCGTGGCTCGACCGTCAGGCGTCCGCGAGCGTGGCGCATGGCCGCGTCCCGACAGGAACGCGCATCCTCCGCCGCGCGTGGTTCGCGGCAGCCGCGGTCATGGTGGCCGCCGTGTCGGGGCTGCTGCTGTGGAATGGCGGTCTGCGCAGTTCGCAGGCCGACGAGTTCACGACCCGCACCGGCGAACAGATCGAGATCACGCTGTCGGATGGCTCGCACGTGTGGCTTGGGCCGAAGTCGCGACTGCTCGTGAACTTCGACGAGGCGCGGCGGGGCATTCAGCTCACCACGGGCGAGGCATTCTTTTCGGTAAAAAAAGATGTCAGGCGTCCCTTCATCGTCGGGTCCGCGGGCGGCGAGATCGTCGCCGTAGGCACCGCCTTCAATGTGCGGGCCAGCGACGATCAGGTCACCGTGGCAGTGGCCGAGGGCGTCGTCGCCGTGACACCCAGGGCGCAATCGGCGGCGCCGGCCGCCGCGAGTGTCCGCGTCGCATCGGGCCAGCAGCTCACATTCATGGCGGAGCAGCCGATCAAGGCGCTCGCCATCGTCGAATCCCCGACCCCCGGCGAGCGCGGCCGCTGGCGCGACGGCGTGCTGGTGTATCGCAACGAGCCGCTGCACGAAGTCGTCCGGGACGTCGTGCGCTACTCCGACATCCAGATCGAAATTGCCGATGCGACCGTCGGGAAAATGCGCTACAGCGGCGTCATTTACGACGATGCCGTGCGCGAATGGGTTTCGGCGCTGCCCGAGTCCTTCCCCGTGACGGTCGTGTCCGACGGCACCCGCGAAATCATCAAGGCGCGATGAGTATCGAAAAGTGATGTCTCAGCGTCTTAGTCGCTGGGATCGATGGCTGGCGGGGGATATCAGAGCCACCAGGGTCGCGATACTGGCGGTTGTTGCCCTGAGCGTCTTACCGCTCGACAGGGCGATGCCGGCGGATGCTGCGACCAACCTGACGGTCGACATCGCCGCGCAGCCGCTGGAAGCAGCCTTGCTGGAACTGTCCAGACAAGGCCGCCTGCAGCTGGTGATCGCAACGGACTCGCTGCCCGCAAAAACGTCCGCTGCGCTGCGTGGGAACATGCCGCTCGGTGTGGCGCTCGATCATCTGCTGAAGGACAGCGGGCTTACCTACAGGCTGGTTGGCGATCACACGATCGCCATCGTCAAGGCCGGCGGGGCGATGCCGCAGTCATCCGATCCTCCCATGTCGCCAGGGGTTGCTGGCGTTACAAGTTCCGGTTCCCCCTCGGTCGCCGAAGGAGCCGGCGCGAACTATTCGAGCAAGGGGGATCCTTCAGTGAATCATCGTAGTTGGAGATTGCGGCTGGCTGCTTTTTTCGGCGTTTGTGCCGCGACGTCCATGCCGGGAACCGCGTGTGCGCAGGACACGGCCGGTGAGTCCTCGCGCCAGCTCGAAGAAGTCGTCGTCACGGCGCGCAAGACGGAGGAATCGCTGCAGAACGTGCCAGTCGCCGTGGCGGTGATTTCGCAGGCACAGATCGAGAACAATGCCGCGTCCGATCTCAGCAAAGTCGGTGAACTTGCGCCGCAGGTGAGCATGTCGCAGAGCGGCTCGGGCACGGGCGCGGTCATCACCGTTCGCGGCGTCAGCTCCGGCTCGAACGATGCGGGCCTCGATCAGAGCGTGGCGATCGAAGTGGATGGCGTGCCCCTCAGCCGCGGCCAGGTGATTTCCTCAGCGATCTTCGACCTCGAGCAGATCCAGATTCTGCAGGGTCCGCAGGCGCTGTTCTTCGGCAAGAACTCACCCGCAGGTGTGATCTCGCTGAACTCGGCGAATCCCACCGACAAGTTCGAGGGCTACATCACGCCCGGCTACGAATTCGAATCCGAACAGCAATTCGTCGAGGCCGCCGTCTCGGGACCGATCTCCGACACGTTCAAGGCGCGCCTTGCCTTCCGGGGCAGTCAGATGAATGGCTGGCTCAAGAACGTTGCCGAGCCCGTTCGCGATTTCGTGAATCCTGCAGTTACCGATCCCGGCGCAACGATGGGCGATACGGGTCCGGACGAAGAGATCTATGCCGGCCGTCTCACGCTGTTGTGGGAGCCGACCGAAGACTTCGATGCGAACCTGAAGGTGACCGTGAATTCGCAGGATCGCAATGCCGGCAACGCGAGTTCGGAACCCTTCTGTATCGGTGGACAGACGCAGCCCGTGCTGCTGGGAACCATCCCGCTGCCGAATGCCGATTGCGCGAAGAACCAGGTGAAGGCCCATGGCTCGGTGGCGCCGGAATACGCGGTGAACATCCCGTACAGCAATGGCGGCGTACCGTATCTGGATTCCAAGTATGTTCTCTCGTCGCTGACCCTGAACAAGCGCTTCGATGCGATCACGCTGACGTCGACGACGGGTTACTACGATCAGACCGTGCAGCAGATGAGCGTGTCGGACTGGAGCCCGTACGCATCGATCTGGGCGGCCAGCAAGGAAACGTATGAGCTGTTCACGGAAGAACTGCGCGCGAACAGCGAGTTCGACGGTCCGATCAATTTCATGGCGGGTCTGTACTACGAGACGTTCGACCGGACGTTCTTCAACGTGCCCGACCTGTTCCATGTCTTCAATCCGGCGGCGCAGAACTACGCCACCGTGATGATGGACTCGAAGTCGGACGGGGACTACTTCTCGGTCTTCGCGCAGATCCGCTGGAACATCCTGGAGAATCTGGAGTTGGCGGGCGGCGCCCGCTACAGCCGCGATGAGAAGAACATGAACATCTGGAATCTCGCGACGGGCCCGGCTCCGGCATATGCGACTCTGCTGCCGGTGGGCCAGACGCTGAGCTCCGATTACGACGACGAGAACGTCTCTCCGGAAGCGACGCTCAGCTGGCATCCCACGGACGACCAGACTTTGTACGTGGCGTACAAGACGGGCTACAAGGCCGGTGGCATGGCCAATCCCTACCTGGTGTTCACCAGCGCCACGCCGGAGAACATCCAGTTCCAGCCGGAAGAAGCCAAGGGTTACGAAGCGGGCTACAAGGCAACGCTGCTGAACCGCACGCTGCGCCTGGATCTCGTCGGCTACCAGTACGACTACGACGATCTGCAGGTGGCTTCGTACAACGCCGACACCATCAGCTTCACGATCAGCAATGCCGCACAGGCGAAGATCGAAGGTGTGCAGGGATCGTTCGAGTGGTCGGCGCTGGATGCGCTCAGGCTGCGCGGCAACGTCGGCTACAACCGGGCCAAGTACGAAAGCTATCCGAACGCCCAGTGCTACACAGGCCAGACTGCTGCCACCGGCTGCGTCGGCGGCACGCAGGATCTGAGCGGCAAGGCACTGCTGCGTGCGCCCGATCTCACCTACAGCCTCGGCGCCGACTACTCGCCGCGATTCGTGGCGGGCTGGAACACGACGCTCTCGGTGCAGGGCACTTTCACCGACGACTACGAAACCGCGGCGGACTACTCGCCGGCAGGCCATCAGGACTCGTTCTGGTTGCTGAACGCGGCGCTGCGGGTCGGTCCGGACGACGAACGCTATGAAGTCGCGCTGATCGGTCGCAACCTGACGGATTCGTACTACATGCTGAACTCGAACGGCTGGTCGGGCAGCGGCAGCGCCAATCAGTTCGTCGGATTCTTCAACCGTCCGCGCGAAGTGATCCTGCAGGGCACGGTGCGGTTCTGAGAGATTGGTTGACGGTTGGCGGTTGAGAGTTGACGGTCGGAACGCTGCTGTTCCCCTCCGGCTGTCAACGGTCAACCGTCAACTGTCTTGAACGCGCCGCGCGCTGCGGCGACGGCTGAGTGGAGAACGTTGACCGTGAACCGTTGACTGTTGACAGCCGGAACAGAGGTCACCGCATCTTGACCGATTCCCGATTCCCGATAGGCGTGTCGGTCACGCAGGAGCAACCCATGAAGATGGTAGTGATGTTCCGCCGCCGCCAGGATCTCACCTCCGAACAGTTCCGCGAGCACTACGAAACGAAACACGCACCGCTCGCGCTCAGCCTGTTTCCGTACCTGAAGGAGTATCGCCGCAACTACATCCGCCACGATCTCGTGCATCGCCGCGCGCAACCGGAAGGCGCACCCGCCGCGCTCGATTTCGACGCGATCACCGAGATCTGGTTCGAAAGCAAGGCCGACTACGAGCGCATGGTGCGCGACATGACTGATCCTGCAATTCGCGACCGTGTCATCGAGGACGAGAAGAAATTCCTGGATCGCACGGCGACCGTCGTCTTTCTCGTGGACGAAGCGCGGTCGTAAAGAAGGGGGCTACTGCGCCTCGATCCTGCGCAGTGCCTCTACAGCGGTGATGACGGAGATGTGCTCGTAGTTCTTGAGGATGAGCAGATCGTCATCACGAGTGACGATGATCTCAGCTTGAGCGGCGAGTGCGGCTGCGATGACGTGGTCGTCATCAGGGTCGTGCACTACGCTGGGATGGACGGTTGGCAGGACCAGGTGTGCGAGAGCGAGATAGTCGCCGACCATCTCGGCCGTGGAGCTGCCGACCTGGACGATCCGTTTGGCAAACTTCTCGCGCCCGAGCACGTCTTCCAGCTCCGCGATCAGGGCGGCGCTGGTGAATAGCGCAATGTCCTGGCGGCGCGCGGCATCGAGGATCTGGCGCGGGATGCCGCCCCAGAGGAACGCTGACACCACGATGTTGGTGTCGGCGACGACCCGCATCATGAAGACTTACGGGCGCGCCGCTCGGCGCGAGCGGCTTCAATCTCCGCGGCGATTTTCTCTTCGCTCAAAGGCGGCTCAAGCTGCGAGAGCTTGTCCATCGTTGCGAACAGCCGCTCCATGCGGCCCTGGCGCATGGCATCGCGTAATAGCGCTGCGAGTGCTTCAGGACGCAACAGGCCAGCCTGCCGAGCTTGCTGCGCGAGGTCATCGGGTAGGGTGAGAGTGACTTCAGTCATGGCGGTAGCCTCGAATCGATCTGTGCTTCAGTTCAGCAGTTATGTATCAGCACGCCTTCCCAGCCGCTCGTCAGACGACTCCGCCGCTGAGCTGTGCCAGCCATGGATGCAGGCCAGAGCGTATCAGCGGTTGGCCTGGTTCAACACCCCTCGATCGATCATGTCTATAGTGTCGAAAACGGCGTGCAATCCGGTGTCATGTTTGGGATTGAGGCAGCAGGGTAGCTGCGCGTTCACCCTGCAGGTTGGTGCCATTGGCGGCTAATCAGCCAGAAATGCAAATCTGACACCGGACGCCGGCGGCAGAGCACCAGCAGCGCTGATGACTCTTTGTGTTGATGCGGCTCTCCACGCAACAATGGAACTCCCTGGATGAAGTTTCTACCCCTCATCTGGTCTGGCTTCATGCGCAAGCCTGTTCGATCCGCGCTTACCCTGCTCTCAGTGATGGTGGCCTTCATCCTGGCCGTACGGCAGGACTATGTGATGGCACCGCAGTACGTCGCGGAGGATGCGCGATCGTAATGGATCTGGTTCAGCAATTTGATGCGCATCCTCGTGGTTGCTCGTGGTTGTGCCCGACGAGCCTGGCGCCCGCCCGACGGAGAAGCTTCGGTCCATCAGCGGCTTCGATTGGCTAGAATGACCCCATGGATACTTTCGATGCTGCGCTGGGTTTGCTGCACGGCTACCCATGGATCAGAACGACGTTGCAGGTGACCCTGCTCATACTGGTCATCTGGCTCGCGAATGCGGTCACCCGTTCGCTGCTCGTGCGGGTAGTCACGCGCGCCACGAAACTGACGCCGACGCAGTGGGACGACGCGATACTCGGGCGCGGCGTCATCGCCAGGCTCGCGAATGTCGTGCCCGCGTTGATCGCGTACTACGGGATCGCGCTCGTGGAAGGGTTGCCTGCGAACGCCGTGACGGTCGTGCGCAGCGTGTCGAGTGCATATGTCGTGCTCACTATCGCGCTGTCCCTGGCGAACCTGCTGAATGCCTTCGCCGCGATCTACGAGCAGCGCAATCCCGAGCGTGCTCGCGAGCGTCCCATCAAGGGCTACCTGCAGGTCGCGAAACTCATCATCTACCTGGTCACGGCCATCCTGATCGTGGCCACCCTGTTCGATCGGGATCCGCTGCTGCTGTTGTCCGGTCTCGGCGCGATGACGGCGGTCCTGATGCTCGTGTTCAAGGACACCATTCTGTCACTGGTGGCCAGCGTGCAGCTCTCGACGCACGACATGCTGCGGGTGGGCGACTGGATCGAGATGCCGCAACTGAATGCCGACGGCTTCGTCATCGACATATCGCTGCACACCGTGAAGGTGCAGAACTGGGACAAGACCATCACGACGCTCCCGACCTGGCGCCTCATCAGCGAGAGCTACAAGAACTGGCGCGGCATGTTCGAGTCCGGCGGCCGTCGCATCAAGCGCTCGCTGTTCCTCGATCAGACTTCACTGCGCTTCCTGTCCGCCGAAGAACGGACACGACTGCGACGTTTCGCTCTCATCAACGATTACCTGGATCGCAAGCAGGCGGAGCTGGAAGAATTCAATGCCAGGCTGATCGCGCAGGGCAGGGATGCAGTGAATACGCGCCGCGTGACCAATATCGGAACGTTCCGGGCGTACGTACAGGCGTATCTGCAGGATCATCCGCTGATCCACAAGGACATGATCCTGCTCGTGCGGCAGTTGCAGCCGGGTCCGCAGGGCCTGCCGCTGGAGATCTACGGCTTTACGTCGAAGACCGGCTGGGTCGACCACGAGAGTATCCAGGCGGACATTTTCGATCACCTGTACGCGATCCTGCCGGAGTTCGGTTTGCGTGTGTTCCAGCAGCCGAGCGGCGAGGACGTGCAGCGTGTCGTGACGGGGATCATGGAGAACGGGCCCATACCGCTCAATTCGCGTTGAGCGGCGGACGGAGAGTGGCTGCAGCTTCGAACCGCTGCAGCCACTTCATCTTCTTGATCACTCCGAATCGATCTCCCCCGACAACTGATTCGACATCGACTGCGCCGAAGTGAGCAGGGCGGTCTGCAGCGCCGGCATGCCGGCACGTTTCAGGGCGCTGCCGATGCCGATCGCGACGAGCGCGTGACTCAGTTTCCCGCGCGCACGGAACACGGGTGCAGCCACTACCGTGACGCCGGAAATGTAGTTGCCCTCGTCCATTGCGAAGCCCTGTACGCGTGTCTGACGCACCTGGGCCTTCCATTCCTCGAACGTCGGTGGCTCGTCCCAGCGCAATTTGCGAAAGCGCGATTCGAGGGCGTCCTCGTTCTGCTCGCCGAATGCTGCAATGCATCGGCCCGTCGCGCTGATGAGTGCCGGGAAGCGGCTGCCGATCTGGGTGCTGAGCTGGAAGTTC
>CAZBKC010000119.1:0-8664 GCA_964492345.1 uncultured Steroidobacter sp.
TGAGAGCAGTCTCCATGTCCTGCATCAGGTACGAATCCACGTCACTGGTATCGACGATGGCAAAAGCGAGATGACCGGGCATGAACGCAGCCAGCGCCATGCCCGCGATTGCAACGAGTCTCATCGGGATCGGCAGGCCTCTTACGCGAGCAGATCCTTGACGACCGAGCCATACACGACAGTCGGGCGTTCGGCGCGGCCGTTGTGCAGGAAGGTGGTCTTCAGGTGATCGAGGCCGAGAAGCTGCAGCACTGTGGCGTGCAGATCGTAGGTGTCGACCTTCACGTCGCTGACGGCCTTGACACCGATCTCGTCGGTCTCACCGACGGTCGTGCCGGCCTTCACCCCGGCGCCCGCGATCCATTGCGTGTAACCCCACGGGTTGTGATCGCGGCCATCGCCGGACTCGCCCCACGGAGTGCGACCGAACTCGGACGCCCAGACGACGACGGTCGACTCCAGCAGACCGCGCGACTTCAGATCGGCAAGGAGTGCGGCCACCGGTTTGTCCACCATCCGCGCCATCGTGCCGTGATTGCTCTCGATCGCATTGTGCGCATCCCAATCCTTGACTCCTTCGGACTCGCCCGAAACGACCTGGATGAATCGCACACCGCGTTCGACGAGCCGGCGCGCGCGAATCAGGTTCGTGCCATAGGTGGATGTGGCCGCATCGTTCAACCCGTACAGTTCCCGGGTGGCTTCCGACTCTCCCTTCAGGTCCACGGCGGCAGCCGCCGCTTGCTGCATTCGATAGGCCAGTTCGTTGGCTTCGATGCGCGCACGCAGCTCGGTATCGTGCGGATAGCGATCTGCCCGATGTTCATTCAGTCGCTTGAGCAGATCGAGACTGTTGCGCTGCTGGGCCGCCGACACCAGCTTCGGCCGGTCCAGGAACAGGATGGGTGAATCGCCCTGCTGGAACGGCGTGCCCTGGTAAACGGCGGGCAGGAAGCCGGCGGCATAGTTGACCGCCGAACCGCCTTCCAGGCCACGGCCACCGTTTGACAGCACGACGTAGCCGGGCAGATCGGGATTTTCGGTACCGAGCGCGTACTGCACCCACGCACCCAGCGTAGGACGGCCGGGGTTCAGTTCACCGGTGTTGAGTTTGAGAATGGAGATGTTATGTGTCGCACCGATCGTGACGCTCGACTTGACGAATGCGAGGCTGTCCGCCTGTTGCGCGAGATTCGGCAAAAGATCTGAAAACCAGGCACCGCTTTCGCCGTGCTGCTTCCAGGTGCGCCGCGTCGCGATGAGTTTGCCGACGCCGCCGGTCGTCGTCGTACGAATTCCTTGCAGGAAGGACTGCGGCACCTCTTCGCCGGCGAGTCGCACCAGATCCGGCTTGTAATCGAACAGATCGACGGTGCTCGGCGCACCGGCCATGTGCAGCCAGATCACCGACCTGGCCTTCGGCGCGAAATGCGGCGCCTTCGGTGCAAGTGGATTGATCACCGCCGGCGCTTCCGCCGCTGCGTTCGCCCAGGCGCGGGAGCCTGCCATTCCGCCGAGCGCCAGCGCTCCGAGTCCCTGTCCCGCATGCGCCAGGAATTGCCTGCGCGATCTGTCCTTCATGCTCATGTTCGAATCTCTCCGCTGAATACTCTGTGTCGATGTGAATACGCGACCGGCAGTTACGCCAGTTGATTGCGCCGGTCAGTTTCGATAGACGAACTCGTTGGCGGCGACCAGCGAATGGGTCAGGTCGACAAATGCCGCGAGTCGGACCGGATCGTTCGATGGCGTGCTCTGTTTCAGCCCGACCGGCATCAGCACCGCGAATTCGCCGCCATACAGCCGGCTGCGAATGGTCTGCTCCTGCTCATCCAGGAATTGCGCTAGCGCACGGCTCTCGAATCTGTCCGGCGAGCGCGCAAACAGGATCCGGTAGAGCTGTTCGAACTGCGCGGACTGCTTTGGACCGGCTTCGTTCAGCACGCGACCGGCCAGCGCGCGCGACCAGTCGAAGATGGCATCGCTGTTGATGAGCGCCAGCGACTGCAGTGGCGTCGTGGTCGTCTCGCGCTTGCTGTGCACGACATCTGCGGATGCCATGTCGAACGTATTCAGCAGCGGATACGGCTGGCTGCGCTTGGTGAAGATATAGACGCTGCGCCGGTTGTAGTCCGCCTCATCGCCCGAGGCACGCCAGTCGTAGCGGCCTGTGCGATTGTCGGTCACTGCCCCCGCCGGGATCGGCGGAAACACGCTCGGTCCGCCCCGTGCCTCGTTGAGTTCGCCTGCGGCAACCAGCAGCGAATCGCGAATCTGTTCCGCGTCGAGACGGATACGCGGGAATACGCCGAACAATCTGTTGTCGGGATCGGCCGCATACAGGTCTTCCCGATAAGCCGACGACTGGCGATAGACGCTGGACAGCAGGATCTGCCGGTGCAGTTTCTTGGTGCTCCAGCCCTCCGCCACGAATCGGCTCGCCAGATAGTCGAGCAGCTCCGGATGGGTCGGCTTGCTGCCGGCACGACCGAAATCGCTGACCGTGTCCACGATACCGTGACCGAAGTACTGGGCCCAGATGCGGTTGACGTACACACGCGCGGTCAATGGGCTGCTGTCGGCGTCGGCAATGAACTGCGCGAGCGCCGTGCGCCGTCCCGACGACACGTCGGTCGGCTCGATGACCAGTTCCTTTCCGGTCGGGTTGAGAATTTTCGGAATACCCGGCTGCACTTCTTCGCGCGGCTGATCCAGGGCGCCCGTGAGCAGCAGGTGGGTGGCAGGCGCATCCGGATGTCCCAGCTCCGTCACGGCGGAGATGGTGTTCGACGTACCGCGCTTCGGCCGCAGATGATCGAATTTCTTCAACTGCTCACTGAGCGCCTTGTAGCGCTGCAGCCTTTCTTTGTCGGCCGGGTCCTGGGAATCGTCGAGGTAGCCCGCAAGACGGCCTTCTGAGGCGTAGACCGCGTTGCGGTTGTTGACCCAGCGGTCGTCGGGCGTCCATTCGGAGGCCGGCTTGCTCAGCGAGACACGCGTGTTCTCCACGAACCGGGAAACGTAGTGCGCCTGCGCCTTCTCCCTGACTTCATCGATCACCGCCTTGCGTTGCGCGCGAATGTCCCGGGTGGCTTCCTGCCAGAGAGCCTGTTGCCGATCGTATTCGAGTTCGCGTGGTCCCTTGGTCGCCGGAATATCGTCGCGTGCGCTCGTGTTCGCGAAGAACGCCTGCAACTGGAAGTATTCCTTCTGCGAAAGGCGATCGGCCTTGTGGTTGTGGCATCGCGCGCAACCCACGGTCTGGGCCAGGAACACGGTACCGACGGTATCGGTCATGTCGGTGGTGTTGTCGTACTTCTTGAGATAAAGGTCGCGGGAATTGCTGTCGTCCGGGTAGTAGCGCAGAAACCCGGTGGCGATCAGTGCCTGCTGGTCCTGCGGCCACAACTCGTCGCCAGCCAGTTGTTCGCGGATGAACCGATCGTAGGGTTTGTCGTCGTTGAACGAGTCGATGACGTAGTCGCGATAGCGCCAGGCATTGGAACGATCTTCGTCGTTGGTATAGCCGGCGCTGTCGGCATAGCGTGCGAGATCGAGCCAGCGACGCGCCTGGCGTTCGCCGTAGCGCGGCGATGCAAGCAGATGTTCGACCAGCTTTTCGTAGGCGTCGGGCGAACGATCTTTCACGAACGCATCGACTTCCTCCGGCGTCGGGATCAGCCCCCACACATCGAGCGTCGCGCGACGCACGAAAGCGGCGCGATCGGCATCCGGCGACGGCCGCAGATTCTTCGTCTGCAGCTTCGCCAGCACGAAGGCATCGATTGGCGTACGCACCCAGCGGTCTTCCTGGAGGTCGGGAACGGCGATGGCGGCCAGCGGCTGGTGGGCCCACCATGCCCGCGCCTGTGGCGCAGCCGGCGGCGCGTCTGCAAGCACGACCGTCGCGGCCGTCAGACTCAGGGCCAATACACCGCGCAAGATCCGTTTCGAAATGGACATCAACGACTCCCTGCAATCAGGCCGACATTCTTCGCGGCGGCATCGAGGCCGCGCACGAACGCAAGTTGAAACCATGGAGCAAGCGCCATGCCACGATCGGGCGACGCCGTCCTGCTACCGTATTCAGACATCAGTGCTACCTCCATTCGCTCGATCGGTATTGCAGCGGACGCTCCGGGTAACCTTTCGGTCACGGCTCCCGGCATGCTCCGGAGCATCGCTGCTGTGTTCCGCACATGAGAGGAGGGACTGTGTTCCATTCGGCACACCCTCCCCTGCGACATCACAACTTGCCGCTGACGATGATGGCAGCCCAGCGCGGATCGGCCGGCGTCACCAGGTTCCAGGTCCTGGCGAACGGCGTGTCGTCGTTCAGCAGGTTCTTCACCAGCAGGCTCACTTCGAACTCGTTGTTCTGGAGAGTCGTCGTGCCGAATCCGATCGACAGGTCGGTGATGCTGTGCGCAGGAACCCAGCTGTACTCCGACAGCGCCGGATCCGACTTGAAGCTGCTGGTGTAGGCCGTGTTCAGACTCAGACGGAACTCGCTGCGATCGAAGACCGGATAGCGATAGTCCACGCCCACATTGAATGTGTACTTGGCGGCACCGGGCAGCGTCTCGCCCGACGCATCCCGATACGGCAGCGGCGCGTTGCCGTTCTCCGCGGGCTGGCCGGCGTTGGGGAAGTCGACGTAGTAGGCATCGTTGTAGGCGCCGGAGAAACGGATCGAGAGGTTCTCGATGCCCTCGTAGGCGCCATCGATCTCCAGCCCCTTGGCGCGAACCTTGTTGGCATTGCCGGTCGCCGACATGTAGTAGAGGTTGCCGTCGTTGTTCAGATTGGTGGTGTACTCGTCGTATATCTGTACCGCCTGCTGGTAGTCCTCGATGTCGGTGACATAGACATCGGCATTGAGCGTCAGGGTGCGATCGAACAACGTCGTCTTGATGCCGATCTCGTAGGAGTTGTTCTTCTCCGCAGCGGCGGGCGCCGACTGGCCGAACCTCGCCTGCGAGATGCCGGCCTTCTCGCCGTACTGCCAGGACACGTATGTATTCACGTTGTCGTTGATCCTGTAGGCCGGACTCACGACGAACGAAGGTTGCGTGTCCTTCCACGCATCAGGCGTGTATTCGTCCCACACGCGACCTATGCGCGCTGCGCGGATGCTCTTTGCCGCCGCGACCTGCCGCAGCTGCACCGCGTTGAGATCGGCGTAGGAAGCGACGCCGAAGTACTTCAGCGCCGCGGCATCCGCCACGGCGATCTGCGCCGGATCGGTCGTGATCAGGGCACCCGTCGACGAGTGCGAAGCGAAGCCGCCCAGCTGCACACCGTTCACCTCCACCGGATTCAGTTCGGGCGCGTAACCCTGGGAATAGACATACGAACTCGTGTCAGTGGAATTGCGGTCTTCGCGCGTGAAGCGCAGTCCCGTGGTGAGCGTCAGGGCCGGCGTGATGTGCCAGTTCGCCTGACCGAACAGGGCTGCGCTCTTGTTGTCGATGTCCTGCTTCGGATTGCCGATAATCGCCAGGTGATCGACGGAGTTCTGCATCAGGTAGCGGCCCGCTGCATCGGCGTCCAGAAGCGCGTACTGCGCCCTGTTCGCATACCAGGCACCGGCGTCCGCGCCGTAGATGGTGAGCGATCCCTGATCGTCCATGCGCGTGTTGATGTAATAGACACCGGTCTGGTAGTCGACGAAGTCGCCGATCCTGGAACTCAGCCGCAGTTCCTGGGTGTACTGCTCGTAATCGTGCAGGTTGCCGCTGCCGATCTGGATGGCGAACGGCGTTCCCTCGTCGTTGTAGCGGGCGTTGAAATGAAAATCGTTGTACGCGTTGACGGACGTGATCACGTAGTCGCCGTACTCCCAGTTGAGTTCCAGCGAAGCGCCGTTGCTGCTGATCACCTGCGGGCCCTGGCCATCGTTGAAGTGATATCTGTTGCTGAGGTAGTCGCGTTCGTAGTCGTAGTTCGGGTACTGTTCGAACCAGCGGCGCGCCAGTCGCGTCGAGGCGTCCGAGTTGAGCGGATTCGTCGAGCCGTCCGCGTAGGTCGTCGGTGTCGGCGTGTTGAACTCCGCGCCGTTGGAGTTATCCGTCGTTCTGGGCTGCGCATTGACGCTGAGTCGTGCCGAGAAGCTGTCGGTCGCCTGCCAGAACAACTGTCCGCGGGCGGACACGCGATCAGTGTTGACGTAGGTGTCGTCCGGACTGCGATAGTTGTTGCCGTAAGGGCCCGAACCCTTCTGGACCGACACCGCACCGCGCCAGGCCAGGACATCGTCGACGATCGGACCGCCGCCCGAGGCCCGGCCGATCACCGTATTGTTCTCACCGAAGCCCAGCGAGTAGTTCGCATCCGGCGTGAACGAAGGCCGCTTGGTGATGACGTTGATGACACCCAGCGTCGCGTTCTTTCCCATCAGGGTTCCCTGCGGTCCGCGCGTGACTTCCAGCGCCGCGACATCGGTGTACTCGACGCTCGCGGCCAGCGGGTTGTAGGCATAATTGACGCCGTCGACGATGATGCCGACGCTCGGGTCCTGCGCGTGCGTGTTGTTCATCATGCCGATGCCGCGAATCGATGCGGCGCGGTGCTGCGGATTCTCCCGCTGCACGAACACGTTGGCGACGCGGCTCGCGAAGGAGGTCAGATCGACCGCCTCAAGATTCTCGAGCTGTTCGCCGCTGACGACCGAGACGGACAGCGGCACGTCCTGCAGCTTCTCCTCGCGGTTACGCGCAGTGACCACGACCGTGGCGAGCGTCGTGCCCTCGGCACTGCGGGCATTGGCCGCCGCGAGCTGGATGGGCTCCTTCTCGCCCTCCTGGACTGCAGCCACCTGCTCTTCCTGTGCCTGCAGAACCGGCGACGCCGACAAAAGACCGCCGAGCACGATGGCCCGGCAGACATTGATCGACCGACCTGCGCTGGCTGTGAACGAATGCGAACGTAGATCGGCCGAACTATCGATAGACATCTGAAACTCCCAGGTGATTGTCACGTTCGTTGGACGTGTTTCGATCACATGAGAGCAATCGTTGTGCCAGTACTGCGATTCAAACGGGTTTGATACCACGACGTCACAGCCTGGATAACGAACCGCAGGAGCGGCAGCAGCAGGAAGATCCGGCTCATTCAACCTTCAAATCGCCGGGTCGCCAGTGAAATGCACAGGGCGCGCGGTAACGAAGTCGGTAACAGTGCCGCCATCCGGCGGCGGATATGCCGCGGCGACATGCGCATTAGTCAGCAATGCGGCGCAAACGCTGCTGTGATCAATGCAGCCTCGCGTCGAACCGCAGTCGTCGGCTGCAGTTCAGCTATCGTCTGCTTCAGATCAAATGGCTATCAGTACGTAACCGAAGGGCCCTCCGGAGCGCGTGGGGCGAGTGATCTGCCCGTCCACGGGCAGTCAGTCCATCGATGCGCAGCCTGTATCTACAGCTCCAGGATCCAGCCGATCACCGCCTGCAGATCCGCATCGGAGAGGGAATTCGCATCAGCCTGAGGCCGGTGCGCACAGCAACCCGCGCAGCGAGATGCCGTGCAGCGCCGCCTTGTTGCGGATCGCCGATTCGGTACGACGCAGGATTCTCGCCATCTCGCGCACCGAGGTGCGCGCTTCGGCCAGGGCCTGCAGTTTCTGTATTTCGTGAATGGACCACGAGCTTGCCGCCGACGGCACAATGAACCCTCTGGACATATCGACTCATCACTCCACTATCGACATCGAAAGATCACTCGAAAGCAAAAGCTCTGCCAGACAGGAACTCGTTACCTGTCTGGTATCGATTCGAATGATCTGATTCACCATTTCCACCGCAGCGGACATCCCGACGGTGTGCCTGCGGTCGCCCGGCGGTTACAGCACGCGGGCCGGGATGCGCAACGAGAATCACCCGCGCGCCGCTGCTGTTCGTTCTCGTGCAGTTGCGCCCGCACGCCGACGGCGCTCGCCGGATTGCGAGCGCCGTCGGCCACAGATCGATCGTCAGTACTTCACCGAGCAGCCGTACGGCTGCGTCGACGCAACGCGCAGCGGCTTGCCGGCGTTCAGATCGGCGAGCGCCTGCGGCACGTACTGCGTCGCCTTGGCGATGTCGTCGACATCCGCGCTCGGAATCGAATCGATCGCGCCCGCGTACTGCAGCGTGCCCTTGACATCGATCACATACAGATGCGGCGTGGTCTTCGCGCCATACGAGCGACCCACTTCGCCCGGCGAGTCGAGCAGATAGGCGGTCTGCTTGCCGCCCGTTCGCGCGATCACCTGTTTGGCGCCGGCTGCATCGACATTGCCCTGCTTGCCATCGGCGGACGAGTTGATGGTGAGCCACACCACATCGGCCGCGGTGGCTGCGCCCTGCTGTGCCTGCAGGTTGCCGCTGTAGTGCTTCTTCACGAACGGACAGTCGGCGTTGGTCCATTCGAGCACGACGGTCTTGCCCTTGAAGTCCGCCAGCGAACGGCTCTTGCCGTCGGCATCCTTGAGCGTGAAGGCCGGTGCCGGCTGGCCGACCCTGGCATCGGTGGCGTGCGCGACGGCCGACAGGCCGAACGCGGAAACCGTGGAAACTGCAATCAATGCGAGACGATTCATGACGACTCCTTTTGCTTGACGTGGACAACGACTAAACACAGCGTCTTAAGTAATGCAGCATAGTCTTCGCAGCACTCGATTCGGTC
>CAZBKC010000120.1:0-6183 GCA_964492345.1 uncultured Steroidobacter sp.
CTCGCCCATTTCTTTGACCCACTGTTTGGGCCGCTCGATCACACCGCCGCCCGGCACCGCGGTGGCGACATCGGACCAGCGCGTCAGCTTGCGACGATGCTCCTGCGGGAAGTCGAACAGCGTTGCCAGCGTCATCGCAGTCAGTTCCATGGACACCTTGTCGACCCAGTCGAATTCGACGCCGATCGGCAGCGCATCGAGAATCGCGGCGGCGCGCTCGCGGATCAGGGGCTCCAGGATCTTCAGATTGCCGGGTGACACCATCGGTTGCACGGTACGGCGCTGCACGTCGTGCTTGGGTGGGTCCATGGCGATGAACATGGGAAGCGGTGCGCGATCCTGGCCATTGCCGAACAGCGTGATGCCGCCCAGTTCGGCCTCGGAGGAGAACTGCTTGTGGTTCGTGTCGATCGCCATGATGTCGGCGTAGCGCGTGATCGACCAGTAGCGGCCGCACATCCTGCTCTCGAACAGGTGGACGGGATCTTCCTGTCGCAGGCGTTCGAAGTAGGGGCCGATCACGTCGTAGTGGAAGAGCTTGGGGTTCGCGACGTCGATGGCATCGATGCTCTTCGAGTACGCATCGCGACGGGCTTCCTCCAGGGTATGCAGTACGTCCGGGAAGTGGTTCAGATTGAAGCTGACGGGAGGGCCGGCGGTGCTTGCGAGTGTCTCGCTCATGAGTTCCACCTGGGAAAGAAGCGGTTGGCGGTTAGCGGTTAGTCAGAACGGCATGAAAGGGAGATAGCACAGAGGTGCGGTAGCGCCTTCCGACTAACCGCCAACCGCTAACCGCCAACCGCTTCACCTTACTAGTGCTGCGAATCGGGCAGGTGCACGACGAGGCCGTTCAGATCCGCCCGCATTCTGATCTGGCAGGAGAGGCGCGAATCCGCGGCGACGCCCTCGGCAAACTGCAGCATGTCCTTCTCGACGTCCGTGACCGGGCCGATGGCCGCCAGCCAGGCGGGATCGACGTGCACATGGCACGTTCCACAGGCTGCGCAGCCGCCGCAGTCGCCATCGATGCCCGGGACGCGATTCGCCGTCGCGCCGGTCATGAGGGTATCCCCGTCGGCAAGCTCGATCGTGTAGCGGGCGCCGTCGTGGCTGATGAAAGTGACTTTTCCCATGTTGTAGCCGTGCGTAGCCGCTCGTTACCGACCAGACGGAAACCTAAGCCAAAGTCCGTCGCCAAGACAAGGCGCCGCAGTGGGGCGTCGTCCGTCGATGGACGGTCCCGCAGGAACTTTGATCGGCAGCCCGCATTTGATCCGGGACAGCGGAATCTGCGGCAGACTACTATTCAGCCGTTCATCAGTGGCCGGTTCTGGCAGAGCCGAGGCAGCAGCAGGTAGTCGATGCGGTTGGAATCAGACAGGTTGCCCGCCAGCAATGAGGCATGCGCAAGGGGAAGGCCCGCGCGCAGGAAACTCCATTGAGTCTGATGCCGAAGGATGACACTCCGCGTCCCCATGACGAACTGGCGCGCGTTCGGGCGGAACTCGAGGAGCAGGCGCGGGCGATACACACACTGAATCGTGTCGCCGTCACGATTGCCTCGGAGCAGGACATCGCAGTCATCGTGCAGTCGGCGACCGACGCCGCCACGCAACTCATCCGCGCGCAGTTCGGCGCCTTCTTCTACAACGTGATCGACGAACGCGGCGACTCGTTCATGTTGTATGCACTGAGCGGCGCCCCGCGAGAGGCCTTCGCCGGATTTCCCCTGCCGCGCAGCACTCCGATCTTCGGCGCGACTTTCCGCGGCGAAGGCATCGTCCGCGCCGCGGATGTCACGCAGCACCCCCTGTATGGAAAGGAGTCGCCCTGTCACGGCATGCCGTCTGGGCATCTGCCGGTTCGCAGCTACCTCGCGGTCCCCGTCCTGTCGCGCGATGGCCGGGTGCACGGCGGCCTGTTTTTCGGGCACGAGGCGACTGGCGTATTCACGGAACGTCATGAGTCGCTGGCCCATGCGATCGCCGTCCAGGCAGGTATCGCGATCGACAACGCACGCCTTGTCGAGGCCGAGCAGCGCGCCAGGCGCGAACTGAGCGAGGCCAATGAAGCGCTCGAAGACCGGGTGAACGAGCGTACCCGGGCCCTGCAGCGCAGCGAACTGCAGTTTCAGCAGCTCGTCGCGGGCGTGGCGGACTATGCGATCTACATGCTCGATCCCGTCGGCAATGTGGTGAGCTGGAATCCCGGTGCCCAACGTATCAAAGGCTATTCTGCTGCCGAGATCATCGGTCGCAACTTCGGAGAGTTCTATACCCCGGAAGATCGTGCCGCCGGCAAGCCGGCGCAGGCGCTGGCGACTGCAGCGACACAGGGAAAGTACGAGGCGGAGGCCTGGCGCGTCCGCAAGGATGGCACCCGATTCTGGGCCAACGTGCTGATCGACGCGATCGTCGATGCACAGGGTTGCATCATCGGATTCGTCAAGGTCACGCGTGACATGACCGAGAAGCGCGCGATGCAGGAACAACTGCATCAATCCCAGAAGATGGAAGCCATCGGGCAGCTCACGGGAGGCGTGGCGCATGACTTCAACAATCTGCTCACCGTGATCCTCGGCAATCTCGAAAGCATCGGCCGCAAGATACCTGTGGACAATACGCGGCTGAAACGGGCTGTTCAGCAGGCGACGCAGGGTGCGGAACGAGCCGCGACGCTCACGCAGCAGTTACTCGCGTTCGCGCGCAGGCAGCCGCTGAATCCGAGGCCGACCGACGTGAACCGGCTGATCCTCGGCATGGGAGATCTGCTGCGGCAGACGCTGCGGGAAAGCATTCACCTGGAGAGCGTGCTTGCCGACGACCTGCGCCATGTCTCGATCGATGCGCACCAGCTGGAGAGCGCTCTGCTCAATCTCACTGTCAATGCGCGCGACGCGATACCCCAGGCCGGATGTGTGACGCTGGAGACAAGCAATGTCTATCTGGACGAGGGCACGAGGGGTCGCGACGGGCTGCCGCCCGGGAACTATGTACTGATCTGTGTCTCGGACACGGGCTGCGGCATGCCGGCCGATGTGCTGTCGCGCGCGTTTGATCCCTTCTTCACGACCAAGCCCCTCGGCGAGGGAACCGGCCTGGGGCTCAGTCAGGTATTCGGTTTCATCAGCCAGTCCGGCGGTCAGGTGCGGTTGCACAGCGAAGTGGGTCAGGGCACGACGGTCAAGCTCTATCTGCGGGCACTGGAAGCCGATGTGAACGTGGAGGAGCCGCGCGAACCTGCCTTGGCCGCCCGTGCGCGTGCCGGCGAAACGATCCTAGTGGTCGAAGACGATGACGACGTGCGCATCTACAGCACGGAAACGCTTCGCGAACTCGGATTCGAGGTACTCGAAGCGCATGACGGTGTTTCCGCATTGCGCGTGCTCCAGCATCATCCGGAAATCCGCCTGCTGTTCACCGACGTGGGATTGCCCGGCCTCAACGGCCGGGATCTGGTCGAAGCTGCGCGCAAGCAGCATCCGGGACTGCGGGTCCTGTTTGTGAGCGGCTACGAGCGCAATGCACTGATGCACGATGGCCGGCTCGATGCCGGAGTCGACCTGCTCTCCAAGCCCTTCACCCGAGCGCAGCTCGCGAGCCGTATCCGCGCCAGCCTGGACGGTTCTGTCGACTGAGGAACTGTGCGGGCCCTGGCAGCAGAGGAAGCGGTTAGCGGTTAGTCAGAGGGCAACGCCACTCTCCGACGTCCGCCGCTCACCAACTTACCGGCTTCCATCGGCCTGAGGCCGACACCCGAAAGCATGACAGGCACGCTGCTGCTCTGACTAACCGCAACCGCCAACCGCCAACCGCTTCTTTCACAATCGTTCTGCAATGAACCTGTGAAGCTTGCGCAGATCCGCTGCGAACAGGCGAATGCCTTCGCTGAGTTTTTCGGTCGCCATCGCATCCTCGTTCATGTGCCAACGGAAGCTGCGCTCGTCGACAGCAGGAATTACCGGCGCGCTGCCCGGGTTCTCCGGCGACAACTTGCGGATCAGCGTCCCGTCGTCCTTGCTCAGTTCGTCGAGCAGTGCCGGAGAGATCGTGAGCCGATCGCAGCCGGCGAGCGCTTCGACTTCGCCGGCGGAGCGGAACGAAGCGCCCATCACGATCGTCTGCACGCCCCGCGTCTTGAAGGCTGCATAGATGCCGCGCACCGAGCGCACACCCGGATCTTCTTCCGGCGTGAAGGTGCGACCCTCGGCCTTGACGTGCCAGTCGAGGATGCGGCCGACGAAGGGCGAAATCAGGAACGCGCCTGCCTCCGCGCAGGCCATGGCCTGGACCAGCGAAAAGAGCAGGGTGAGGTTGCAGTCGATGCCTTCCTGCTGCAGCACCCGGGCCGCCTGAATGCCTTCCCACGTCGAGGCGATCTTGATGAGGATGCGCTGGCGCGGAATGTCCTGCGATTCGTAGGCCGCGATGATGGCGCGTGCCTTTTCGATCGTGGCCGCGGTATCGAAAGACAGCGTGGCATCGACCTCGGTGGAAACCCGGCCGGGCACGAGTCTCGTCAGCTCTGCCCCGACGGCAACGGTCAGGCGATCGGCGACGACCGAGACAATGTGTTCCCGCGGGGCAGTCTGCTTGCGGCCCCATGCAAGCGTTTCGTCGACGACGGGTGCCAGCGCCGGCAGCGCGACGGCTTTGAGCAGGAGCGTCGGATTGGTCGTGCAATCCACCGGCTGCAGCGCGCGGATCGCTTCGATGTCGCCCGTATCCGCAACGACGACGGTCATCTTGCGCAATTGATCGAGTTTAGAGGCCATGGTCACTCCAAAAGGTGCGCCGTAGGGCGCGGTCGTCACACTGGGGATGGCGCAAGACCATACACCGAAGCCGGGATTCAGGCACCGCAGTTGGTTGGGGTGCGCGATTTGCGTTAATAGTAAGGTAGCCTTACAGTATGCGGACCATACATAGAGGCCCGGCGATCCGGGAAATCGCGATGTCGAATCCGCATCCTGTCCTGGTGGTCGGAGCCGGTCCGGTGGGACTGACTGCAGCACTGGCGCTTCGGGCCAGAGGACTGCCCGTGACGGTGCTGGAAGGCGATGCCGAAAGCCGGGTCCGTCCTGGCAGCCGGGCGATCTTCTATCACCGGCAGACGCTGCAGCTCTGGGAAGACATGCGACCCACGCTCGGCTGGGAGATCGCAAAAGCGGGGCTGGTCTGGTCGACCAAGCGCACCTTCTGGGGCGAAACGCAGGTCTACGAGCGCACCTATCCCTTCCCGCGACCCGATGTGCTGCCGAGTTCGACGAATCTGGGTCAGGTCGATGTCGAGGCGATCCTGTTCCGTCATTGCCGCGAAGCCGGCGTCGAGTTCGCATGGGGCCAGAAGGTCGCCGCCGTCGATACGAGTCCCGAAGGAGTGACGCTGCGGACCGAGGCGGGCCGGGAGTGGCAGACCCGCTATGTTGTCGGCACCGATGGCGGCCGTTCGACGGTCCGTAGAAGCGTCGGCATCGAACTGGAGGGACCGCGCATCGAGGATGCATTCGTCATCGTCGACGTCGCGGAGGATCCGGCCGATCCGATCCGTCCGGAGCGGCTCTACTATTACGAGCATCCTGCGGTCGAGAAGCGCAATGTGCTGCTCGTGCCTTTCCGCAACGGCATTCGCGCCGATATCCAGTTGCGGCGCGGCGATGACCCCGATCATTTCAATCAGCCGGAAGGAGTGAAGCGCTGGCTGAGTCGCGTGCTGCCGCCGAAGTACGCCGATCGGGTGACCTGGGTGTCCACTTATCAGTTCCTGCAGGTCGTCGCGTTATCGTTCACCGATCCCAATCATCGGGTTGTGCTGGCAGGCGAAGCGGCGCACCTGTTTGCGCCGTTCGGCGCGCGAGGGCTGAACTCGGGGGTCCCCGATGCGCTTGCTGCCGCAAATGCGATCGCGCAGGCATTGAACACGTCGAATCCTTCGCTGGCCGCTGCCGCCATCAAGGAGGCGGCGGACAAACGTCGCGACGCCGCGCTCTACAACCGCAATGCATCCAATCTGGCTCTGGAGCACATGCGCGCCGACGGGCTCGGCACACGTATCAAGCGCAAGGCATGTGCGCTGCTGGCGACGTACGGCACCCGGGCGGGTTCCTATCTCGATTCGGCGCCGTTCGGACCGCGGGCCGCGGCACGTCAGTCGAGCGACGGCATCTACTGACGCGCACGCCGA
>CAZBKC010000120.1:6193-8655 GCA_964492345.1 uncultured Steroidobacter sp.
TAATGACAGTCGGTCCAGTGGGTCAGTTCGGTCGCGCGCCAGCGACATGAAAGTCGGCGCGGGCCTGATCCGCATGAATTCTGCAGATTTCGACTCGTCGCGAAGTGTGTCGTGGAATCCACGCGTCGCGTTCAGGGTGCATTCCACGCGTCGCGTTCAGGGTGCATTCCACGCGTTGAATCGATGTTGCAGGCCGTACGTGATCTGAGCGCGATGACGCACGCTATACGTATGGTTGCGCGTGGAGTGCGGCAGGAGAATCATTTGCAGTCGATGCTGGGGATCAGGCCATGAGCTGGCGCAGAGGTTGCCTGCTCAACGGCTGGGTGCAGAACGTTCGTCGCCTGCGCACGTAAGGTCGATTGCCGAAGTGAGCGACCGCACTCATTCTCGGTTTCAGCAGGGATGCATCGCAGGCCCGTTTTGCGTTGGCTTCATCGGAGGCACGTCAATACAGGGGAGGCTGCCCACGAAGCTCGATGTATCGTGGAGTGATCGGCGATGCGAAGATCTTGGCTTGCATTGATTGGTCTGTTGCTGTGCCCCTATGTGGCTGCTGCATGCGATTCGAGCGATCGGCACCGGTGCAGGCAGCTCATCGGACAGCTTATCGCCTACCGTAGCGAGGCCATCGAATATGCCTTTGGCCGCGTGTTCGATGTGCTGCCCGACAATGTCGAGATCAAGTTCGTCAGTTCCAGCGACCCCCAGTACGTGAAGTTCTCTGGCCGCGTCGCCTACGACCAGGCGGCACGCGTGATGGTCGTGCCGCGACGGTTCCTGGATGCCCAGACGCCGAATCCCCTGCGTTGGGCAGCCGCCTATTGGCCGTACTATCGCAACCCCCAGTACCAGGCCGCTTTTCCTCTCATCGCAGCCATCGACAATGCGCTGTGGGGCGCGGTGCTGCAGGAAACCGCCCACATCCGCGGGCTGTCGTGGCCGCACGCGGAATGCGGCTCGCTGGATCTCAGCAAGCGATTGCCGTGCGAAATGCTGATCGTCGGTGTCGGCGCATTGCTGACCGACAGCCAGGTCGAGATCTTCAACGCCAACCGGATCGATCGCATCTGGCCCGACGATTTCTCATCGTTCCAGCAACGCTCCTGGCGCACTGACCGGGAGTACGTCGACGTGCGGCGATTCGGCGGTGTGCTGTTGCTGCGGCCGCTGTTCAGCGAGTTCGGTGTGCCGAGTGCGCTGGCGTATGTCGCGCAGACGCCGTTCCGGATCGAGGAAGGTAACGTACGCGTATCGGCGTTGCGTTATCAGGAACGTGCGCGGGAGGTGCTGCAGGGACGGCCGGCCCTGCGGATCAGCGGCGAAGAACACAGCCAGGAAGCTCCGCCTGTCTCCAGCCGCAGCCGGCATTTCGTGTCTTTCGGGTCGCGCGATGGTGCCTGATCCTGCGTGTGCAGGCCATCGACGTCAGTTGAAGTTGTAGGTAACCGGGATCCCATCGACGCTGACGTTGACCGTGCGCTGGAACCGCACGTTCTCGCTGCTCGCCGGCGTATCGTCGTTGCCGTTGCAGGTCAGGGACATCGTGTAGTCGCCCGGCGGCAGTGACCGCAGTGCATAGCTGAACGATGTGCCGAAATTCGACAGGACTGCGGTCGTGGCGTAAGGCTCCGGGTCCACACCGTCGATGTCATCCGGTTCGATGGCTTCGCCTTCGAATAGATAGACCGCGCCTCCCTCCTCAAGCGACGTGCCGAACGGGCAGGCGGTGGCGACGCTTCCGGTGATCTGTCCGGCATCCTCCGCGTCGGCCACACGGAGGGTCGGGGTGAGCGTGTATTCGTCGTTGGCATCATCGAAGCTGAGCGATTTGCGCAGGTCCAGTGTGAGCAGCAGGCTGCGGCTGCTCGACTCATCTTCCTCGACTGTGAAATTCACCGGCGCATGGATGCCTGCGACAAGGCGCAGCGGGAACTCGTTGCCATTGATTCTTACGACTGTCCCATCATCGTTGTCTTCCAGCAGCAGCCGTACGCCGGTATACGTGCCGTCCGGCAGTCTCTCGTTCGTAAACAGGGTGAACGAGTTGTCCTCCAGCAGGGTGATCAGGTCGGCGGGCTCGCTCCTGGTGAACTCCAGCTTCTCCGTGCCACCGTCCGTGCGCTGGAATTCCACGCCCAGCACGTCGACATTGATTCCCACGATCTGCGGATCTGCCGGAGCCGCGGCAGAGAGGCTCATGCTCACCGAGCCGTTGCAGCCGCCCAGGCCGGCGCCCGCAAGGATCAACAGCCCTGCAGCAAGTGCAGCACGTAGCGCGGCGCCAGTCACTCTCGATCCTCCATCGGGACTACGATGTCCCGCAGGCATTGTGAGTGATCGGGCCGGGCGCTGCCAATACCGCCAGACTACGGCCGACGAACGGCATCTTCGTCACAGTGAACCGTGTGGTGATTTCTCCTGTGCCTGCCTGAACTTCGGGCATCGTGCCGACGATGCCC
>CAZBKC010000121.1:0-8653 GCA_964492345.1 uncultured Steroidobacter sp.
CCTTCATGTTCGACACCTGGGGTTCGTGGCACTGGGTGATCCCGAAGGATGTGGAGGATCCCTGGACCGATCAGGACGCGGGCTGGATCGAAGGATTCACCTGCGACTACGAGGAAGCCAAGATCGATCCGCGTCGCCGCGACGGCCTGTTCAACGGCCCTTCGCGCGGTCACATCGACGAAGATCGCGCCGATGAGATCGGCATGGCGCGCGCCTACGGCTACGGCGCGACGATGGGCGCCTGGGTGCACGACTATCTCGGCTACTGGGCCGGTCACGATGGCTACATCTGGCACTCGAAATCGCAGTTCCGCGGCCCGGCGTTCGAGGGCGACGTGACGTACTGCGAAGGCGAAGTGATCGGCAAGGATCCGCAGGCGGCGAACGGTCGCCCGCAGGTGCAGATCGCCGTGCGCCTGAGCAACCAGGATGGCCAGCGGCTGGTCGATGCGAAGGCCGAGGTGGAAATCCCGCTCTGATTTTTCTTCCCCTCCTCCGCGAAGCGGGGAAGGGCCAGGGAGGGGGCGGCAACGGCATGGAAAAAAAAGCCAGATCGGCTCCGCTCGCCCCCATCCCAACCTTCCCCCGCAAGCGGGGGAAGGGGCGAATATCCGGTGATAGCTCCTTTGAATCACACGACGACAACCGCCCCCGCCATCGTCTCCGGACCACCGCTCGCGGACGAGTCCGGGCTCGGTGCGCTCACGCTCCCGGGTTATCTGAAGGAAGTCACGACGCGCTTCGCCGACCGCGAAGCCATCGTCGTCCGGTCAGCGGCGGGCACGGAACGCTGGACCTATCGACAGTGGTGGGACCGCTCCGTCGAAGTCGCACGCGCCCTGCTCGCCTGCGGTCTCAACAAGGGTGGCCGTGTCGGCATCCTGATGACGAACCGGCCGGAACATCTGGCGGCTGCCTTCGGCACGTCGCTGGCAGGAGGCGTGGTCGTCGGACTCAGTACATTTTCGACGCCATCCGAACTCGATCATCTGCTGCAGGCCTCCGGCGTTTCGATCCTGCTGTTCGAACGCCAGGTCCTGAACCGGGACTTCGCTGCGGTCCTGAAGGAACTCGAACCCGCGATCGGCGGTGCAGCGCCGGGCCAGCTCGAATCGTTGAAGTACCCGTTCCTGCGTCGCCTCGCCGTGGTCGATGACGACAGCAGCAGCGGCGCCATCGAAAACTGGTCCACCTTCGTGCGGCACGGCGAATCGGTGTCGGCCGCGCTGGTGGAAGCGACTGCGGCGACCGTGCAGCCCAGCGATCCCGGCGTCCTGTTCTTCTCATCGGGTACCACCAGCAAGCCGAAGGGCATTCTCAATGCGCATCGCGGTGTCGCCATCCAGATGTGGCGCTGGCAGCGCATCATGGGCAGCGAGAACGTGCGCTGCTGGCCCGCCAACGGCTTCTTCTGGTCGGGCGTCTTCGGCATGGCGCTGGGGATCGCGTTCTCGTCGGGTGGCACGCTGGTGCTGCAGCCGACGTTCTCGCCCGCCGAGGCGCTGGAACTGATCCAGGCGGAAAAAGTGAACCTGCCGCTCGCGTGGCCGCATCAATGGTCCCGACTCGAAGAGGCGGCCAACTGGAACGATGTCGACCTGAGCAGCGTGCGCTTCGTCGATCGCAAGAGCGCGCTGGCGCGGCATCCGACGGTGCATTCGCAGTGGACCGAACCGCGCGCCTATGGCGTGACGGAGACCTTCACCATCGTCACGGCGTACGACTCGGGCACACCGCCGGAGGTCGTTGGCGACAGTTACGGCCCGGTACTGCCGGGCAACACGCTCAAGGTCGTCGACCCGCTCACCGGCGAGATCGTTCGCCGCGGTGAGCGAGGCGAGATCGCTGTCAAAGGCGCGACGCTCATGCTGGGCTACATCGGCGTGCCGCTGGACAACTCGCTCGATGCCGAAGGCTTCTTCCACACGGGCGACGGCGGCTACATCGACGACCGCGGCTTCGTGTACTGGGAAGGCCGCCTCAACGACATCATCAAGACCGAAGGCGCGACCGTCGATGAAGCGGCCATTCGCGATTTCCTCAAGCAGCAGCTCGCGAGCTACAAGGTGCCGCGCCGCGTGCTGTTCTTCGGGGAACACGAACTGTCGCTGACGGGCAGCGCCAAGGTGAAGTCGGCGGCACTGCGGGAGCTGGCGGCGAAACGGCTGACATCAGGTTGAGTTGAACTGAACACTCGAACATTGCGTCCCTTCCCCCGGTCGCCGGGGGAAGGACAGGATGGGGGATTAAATGCAGATAGGGTTCTTCTTGTGGCTTTAGCCCAATGGCACTGACTTAAGGATCCTTGCCGCTTGTGGGGCGGGGCTTTCCCGCGGGACCTCCTTCGGTCGTAGCCGGCCCAGGAGCGGGCTAAAGCCCGCTCCCACAGGAAGAAGGCAACAGCAACCGGGCCTGATATTCCGTTCTTCTTGTGGGTCAGGCTTTAGCCTGACATTCCGGCGCAAGAACAGCGGAAGCCTGTCGTTCTGATCACCGGCGCCAGCTCCGGCATCGGCGAGGCCGCCGCCCGGCGCTTCGCGAAAGGCGGCTGGAACATCGTCGCCGTGGCGCGCCGCAAGGAACGGCTCGAACAACTAGCGAAGGATCTCGCACCGGCGGAAGTCGAAGTCGTGGTTGCCGACGTCACGGCCGACGGCAGCGCCGAACGTGCCGTCGATGCAGCCCTGAAAAAATTCGGTCGCCTCGACAGCCTCGTCAACAACGCAGGCGCCGCGAAGTGGGCGCCGGTGCACCTCACCGACGATGCAACGATGAATGAAGTGATCGACACCAGCCTCAAGGCGCCCTTCCGCTTCACTCGTGCCGCACTCAACGTCATGCAGCCCGGTTCGTCGATCGTGATGGTCGGCTCGGTGTTCGGCCTGGTCGGCGGACTCGACGGCGGCATCTACTGCGCCGTGAAGGCCGGACTGCAGGGCCTCACACAGACGCTCGCAGTCCAGTACGGCGCCAAGGGCATCCGCTCCAACGTCGTCGCACCGGGCGTCATCCGCACCGAAATGACCGATGCCTACTGGGATGCGCCCGGCTTCCGCCGCATCAACCAGGAAATGACGCCATTCGATCGCGAAGGCACCGTCGAAGACGTAGCCAATGCCATCTTCTTCCTCGCCTCGCCGGAAGGCAGCTATATCAACGGCCAGACGATCGCACTCGACGGCGGCTGGTCGACGACGAAGTTCCTGTGCATGGAAGCGCTGGTGGCGCAGCGCGTGCCGCCGGAGGCGGGCTGAGCAATATTCTCAGGCCAGCAACGACACCTGCACCTTCGTCTCGAGATTCGGCTGGCGCAATTCCTCCAGCGTGCCGGGGAGTTCGTCGAGCGACACGACGGAGGTGATCAGCTTCCTGTGATCGACTGCATCCGCCGCCATCACATCGGCTGCGTATTCGAAATCGCGCAACGTATAACCGACCGCGAAGCTGAGCCGGACTCCCTTGTATGCGGCGATCGCGGGGATCACCGGATCGGGTGACGTGCAGAATCCCATCGAGACCACGTGGCCATACAGGCCGGCATGTTGAATGGCCTGAGCCAGCAGTCCGGCAGCGCCTGCGCATTCGAATACGACATCGGGTGCGCGCCCCAGCGCTGCAACGATCTCCTGCTTCTCGTTCTCTCCCGTCTGTACGAACGCATCCGCACCCATCGTCAGCGCCAGATCGGCACGCCGCGCGGAACGCGAAGCGGCCACGATGCGGCCTGCGCCAAGTCGTCTGGCCCAGTAGATGGCCATGAGCCCGACGGCGCCGCCTCCCAGCACCAGCACGCGATCGCCGGGCCGGATCGCCGCCATCCGTACGCCATACAGACCGACGGCGAAGGGCTCGACCAGCGCGCCGTCGGCTGCCGAAAACGTGCGCGGCAACCTGATCGCCAGATAAGCGGGGATCCGCAGATACTCGCCGAACCCACCCATCAGGCCGCCGGCCTGGTGACACAACGTGTAATGACCGCGCGCGCAGGCTTCGCAGTGGCCGCAGCCCTGCGATGGCAAGGCAGTGATCAGATCACCCTTCCTGAAACTGCTCACCTGCGCGCCGACCTCGACGATCTCCCCTGCGTACTCATGTCCGGGCACCGTTCCTTTCGGAAAGTCCCAGCCGTGTCCCGACGTCATGTGAACGTCCGTGCCGCAGATGCCGCACCGATGCACCTTGATGATGACGTCAGTCGGCGCGGGTTGCGGATCGTCGAACGTTTCTATGGCCAGGGGCCGACCGGCACCATGAAAGACGGCAGCACGCATGACAATTCTCCTGAGGAACCTCCGATCAACTATCGAAGCCGGTACACAAACGAGCACAAAGGAGCACAAGGTAAGATCGTCCGGGCAACTTCGTTTCTCTGTGCTCTTTTGTGCTCATTTGTGTACGGCCTTCCTTATTCTTCTTCCGTGGGCCCGGCGCCAGTTCATTGGTCCAGACAGGATGAATCAGACCTTCCCTGACACTTCCCCGGGCCGCAGGCCGTGACGGTCGACATAGGGGCCGAACTGCTCGCGGATCGCCTCCGCAGTCAGTCCGAAATCGCGGACGTGATAGTGATGCTTGCCGTGACGCAGCTCCGGCCGTTCCGTCGCACGCTGCTGCATCGCTGCGGCGACCTGCGGCGACAGATGGAGATCCAGGAATGCATAGATCCGCCGGATCACACCCATGGGATCGCGATGAAAGTCGCCGTGTACGATGTCGATGACCTGATCGCGATGCCCTTCACGCACGCATTCTGCTTTGGTCACCGCTTTGGCCCATTTCGCAGTTTCGCGATTGCCCATGATGTGAGCGCGCGCCTGTTGCCGGCCTGATTCCATCAGCGGGTGGTTCTTCATCAGCACCGCACACAGCGACGGGATGGCCTCGCCGGGATCGCGATGGGTCTGGATGACGAGCGCATCCGGAAACGTCTCGAACAACAGATCCAGATTGTCGATGTGTCCGGGATTCTTGAGCAGCCAGCGCTTCTGCGGTTCGTTGCTGCCGATCAGCTGCAGCACCTGCCGCAGGTAGCGATAGGCGGACAGTTCGCTTTGCGCCTGCCACCACGCATCGTAGGTTGGCGCCGACCAGGTGACAGTCCAGAGATTCGACACGAAGCTCTGACGCAGGATGAAGCAGCATTCGTCCACTTCTTCCGCGGCCATGTCGTGCGCGACGCGCTGGGTCGGCACGGCGGCGAACCTGCGTTCGAGCCGCTCGACAGCCTGCCGGAACAGCGGATGAGCATCCCACGTGCCGCGCGGCGGACGCGGCATCGGCGCTCCCGTCAGCCATCCCTGCAGTCCCTGAAACTGTGGATCGACGGCCATCAGCTTGTGCAGGGCTGTCGTGCCCGTACGGGGAATCCCGGTGATCACGACCGGACGCGCAATCGCGTGACGATCGAAGCCCGGACACTCCTTCATCGCACGCACTGCCCGGGCACGCGCGGACAACGCAGTAATGACTTCACCCCAGGCGATCCGCCGGCCGCGTTCCGAGAACTGCGGGTCGTAGTCCATCGACTGCAGCAGCACGCGCAGGCCGAGCTGGTAATCGTTGCCGCCGAAGTCCGACGAACCGACTTCACAAGCCACCAGTTCGTGCAGGTGATCGCCTGCCGTTGCGAACGACTCGGGCGGTGCGAAGCGCTCTTCCATCTTCGTCCCTCCGCTACCAGCGACGGCGGCGCTGCGCCGCCAGCACACGCGCCCTGATCTCTGCCGCGCGCTGCGCCGGGGTAACGACCGGCGTATCCGCCGGCAAATGCTCCCGCAAGGTTGCGAGCGACACGCGCTTCAGCGTCGGCGTCGGATAGCTGTCGCAGTCGTACCAGCGACCGTAGATCGTCCCCTGCCTGTAACCCGCCGTATCGAGCCAGTTCGGCACGCCCGGATCTTCCACGCTGACGACCGCCCGCAACTTGCCATCGGCACTGATCCTCGCCGTTGCGCCATTGATGCTGCTCAGGCGATAGACGAACTCCACCGCATTGAAGTAGGGATCGTTGACCTGAATGTTCCAATACGGCCTGACCTTCGGCAGTTCGGTTTCGATGATCAGCGCCTCGCCGTCCTCGATCTCGAACACCGCCGGCCAGTAGACCTGCTTCGACATCCCTGCGTAGCGCACGAACTCGAACGCATTGATGCCGGCACGCTGCCTGATGCCGTTCTGCATCAGGAAAAAGAACTTCGTCACACGCGCCGGAAACTTCGCCATCTCGTGGATGCGTTCGACGATCTGCTGCGGCGTCAGTCGCGGTTTCAGCGGCACCGGATCCAGGCATTCGATGGTCAGCACGGGATCGCGCTCGTTGGCCCAGTCGAGACTGCGCGAACGCACCATCATCAGGTTGGCCTGCGGCGAAATCGGCGCCCAGTTGCCCTGGTATCCCTCCGGCCGCTGCGCGCTAAAGATCACTTCGAACTCGCCGTCGGGTCCGATCTCGAGATCGTGATCGTCCAGGTCGTTGACACCGCCGATCTCGGACATCTCATCGACCAGTCCCGACTTGCCGCGCTGCGTGGTGAAGATCAATCGCGCGACGGTGCCGCGGTTGCCGGCGACGCGATACGTGAGATCGCCGCGGATCGGCGTGTAGTAGTAGATGTCGTCCGGATTCGGCTGGCAGCGGTACGCGGGATTCCACAGGGGCGACCAGTCGGGGTGCTCGGCATCCGCGTAGAAATACGGGAAGTACGAGTACGACAGATTCATCATGATCTGTTGATAGAGGTCGGCCCGGTACTCCGGGTCCTCGGGTCGCCACGTGTTCTTCAGTTCGGCGACCGCTTTTTCGAGATCGGACAGATGCTCCAGGATCGTGGCGCCAGGCGTGCTGTGCATACGTTGGTCTCTGTCGAAATGTGGAGAAGCCGCAGCCGATCAGCTGCCCGGCGCACCTTCGAAGAAGGCGATGCCACCGGCCTCGGGATGGATGTACTCGAGGTAGTGACCCATCTCCGGCGCTTCGATGATGTAAGCCTTCAGGAAGCCGGGAGCGTCCGTCTTGCGCGCGATCTTCCAGCCGCCGCGATCGATCTCCTGCGTCAGGGCATCCCACTCCTCCGCGCTGTTCACGAGGTAGCCGAGATGGTGGGGACGGATGGCGAATCCGCTCGCCGGCAACACGCTGCGGAAACACTCCGAGCCCGCGCCTTCGGCACAGAGCAGCTCATACATGATGCCCCCGGCCCACGCGAGTTCGACGCGAATCCTGCCGCCTTCGGGCAGCGGCCCTTCCAGTCGCCGGTATTCCCTGATTCCGTAACGATCGGAAAAGACAGCGCAGGCGCGCTCGATGTCCGTCATCGCGTAGGCAATCTGAAAATGGTCGTTACGGAACAGGCCGCGACCGGGACTGAAGGTCGTCGCGGGTCTTCTGAGCAAGGACGTCATGAAGTGATCCCCCCGAAACTGCACTCGCAGGTCCCATCGCTTGCTGCGGTGCGCGCGGAATTGAGGCAGCGATGCTTAGATAGTGGACACTATCTTTGGCACCGTTGCAAGCCGCAGGATGGAATATGGCCGTCGCAGGACGCTATGCTGTCGCCACTACCGTCACGAGCGGCCCCATTCGTGCCCAGAAAAAAATCCAGACGCCCTGCAGGCCCGGCAGCAGCATCGCGTCAACGGCGCAAGCCCATCGCGAAGCGCACGCGACGTACGGGCGACGACGTGATGAATCGCATCGTGCAAGCCGCACGTGCTGAGTTCAAACGTGCCGGTTTCGCAGGAACAACCACCGCAACCATCGCCCGCAACGCCGAAGTGACCGAAGCGCAGCTGTTCCGTTACTTCGGCTCCAAGTCGAATCTGTTCCGCGAAACGATCTTCAAGCTGCTGGACGAACGGCTCATGGATTTCACGAACCGGCACATGGCCGATTTCTCGCAGGCGGCGCAGTACAGCGAAGCCGCGCACCTTTACACGTCGGACCTGCAGTCCTTCATCAGCGAGAACGCCGCCATGCTGACCTCGCTGGTCGTCGCGCAGACCTACGACCGGGACAATGCCCACGGCGTCGGTGAAGTGAACAGCCTGCGGACGTACTTCGATCACGGTGCGTCGCTCATGGCTGCGCGCATCAAGGCAGGCAGGAAGGGCAAGGCGAAAGTCGATCCGAAGCTGATGGTGCGCGTGTCGTTCGCAGCCGTGCTGGCGTGTGTGATGTTCAAGGACTGGATCTTTCCGCGCGGCCTGGCGACCGATGAAGAGATCCACGCTGCCATCAACGACTTCGTGCTGGAAGGCATCAGCGCGAATTTCTAGAGCCTGTGCACCGACTGGCGTCGGGCCTGCGGTTCAGTGACGGACGGGCGGACGGCAACCGCTTTCCGTTCGCGCGACAAGATGGTTTCAGTTGCGCGCACCTCGCGGTCTGCGGACGGTCCTCACCTTGCCGCTGCGTCCGCCGCCGCAGAAGAACCGGTCGACTCCGTCCGACTCGAGCCCGGAGATGCCGATGCCCGCCGGCATCTCTATCTTCTCCAGGACTTCTCCCGAGCGGTGATCGATGCGCCGCAGCTCGCTCTCATCACCTTCCCAGATCGCATGCCATAGCTCACCGTCGAGCCAGGTCACTCCGGTGACGAAGCGATTGGACTCGATGGTGCGCAGCACCTTCCCTGTCTGCGGATCGACCTGGTAG
>CAZBKC010000122.1:0-7236 GCA_964492345.1 uncultured Steroidobacter sp.
TGAACGCCTCCTTCGTCAGTGCAGTGCGATCATCTTCGCGTGCGGTCGGTTCTTCTACTGCGACGAGCGGCGTAGCCATCTTTGGCACCGTGGGTGTGGCGGTCAGCGGTACCTTCGACGGTGCAAGTTTCGTGCATATGACGAATCGAGAAAAAAACCGGCTGAGGTGCCCACTGGCCGCACCATCATCGGACGCCGCTGCACGACGAGGCGCCTTTTGAGGGCAGGCGGAACAGACTGCGCTGCGCAGCGGGCAATTCACTTCTGCACTTCTTTCTGTAGGTCAGGCTTTAGCCTGATAGTCCCTGGCCGGCTAAAGCCGGCCCCACAGAAGCCCGTCACAACGCCTCAGCCGGCGCCATTGAGCTTCAGCCTGACATCAGCTATCGCCCGGCAGCACATACCCCTCGAACTGCCTGCGCAACTGCAGCTTGCTGAGTTTGCCGGTCGCGGTCAGCGGCAGCTTTTCCACGAACGCGACGTCGTCGGGAATCCACCACTTCGCCACCTTGCCGAGGAAGAAGCTCAGGACTTCCTCGCGCGTCACCGATTCGCCCGGCTTGAGGACCACGACGAGCAGCGGCCGCTCCTGCCATTTCGGATGCGGGATGGAAATCGCCGCTGCCTGCGCGATGGCCGGGTGTGCGACGGCAAGGTTCTCCAGTTCGATGGAGCTGATCCACTCGCCGCCCGACTTGATCACGTCCTTGGTGCGGTCGGTGATCTGCACGTAACCCAGCGGGCAAATGGTGGCCACGTCGCCGGTGCTGAACCAGCCCGCGTTGTCGAACACGTCGTCGCCCTCGCGACGGTAGTAGCGCGAGGCGACCCACGGTCCCCGGACTTTCAGTGCGCCGAAACTGCGACCGTCGTGCGGCAACTCCTTGTCGTCCTCGTCGACGATCTTCACTTCGACGCCGAACACCGCGCGCCCCTGTTTGGCACGCAACGCATCGCGCTGGTCCACAGGCAGGTGCATCGCCTCGGGCGACCAGCGGCAGACCGTGCCGATCGGACTCGTTTCCGTCATGCCCCAGGCCTGCACGACATGGGCGCCATACGGCTCGCGCAGTGCATCCGCCAGCGCAACCGGCACTGCCGAACCACCGCACAGCACGTGCTTCAATGAGTCGACACGCTTGCCGGACTTCTGCAGGTACGCGACCAGGCCCTGCCACACCGTCGGCACTCCGGCCGCGCTGTTGACCTGCTCTTCCTCGATCAGCGCCTGCAGCGTCGGTGGATCCCCCATCTTCGGTCCGGGAAACACGAGCCTGGTGCCGACCATCACGCAGGCATACGGCAGGCCCCAGGCATTGACGTGAAACATCGGCACGACCGGCATGACGACATCGGTGGCCGCCAGGTTGGACGAATCCGGCAGCGCCATCGCGTAGCAGTGCAGGATCGTCGAGCGATGACTGTAGAGAACGCCCTTTGGGTCGCCCGTGGTGCCGGACGTGTAGCACAGCGAACTTGCAGTGCGTTCGTCGAACTCCGGCCAATCGAAAACCTCCGGCTCGTTGGCAATCAGGGATTCGTAACTGCGCGCATTCGGCAACGTGGTCTGCGGCATGTGCGCCTCGTCCGTGAGGATGATGTAGCCCTCGATGGTCTGCAGCGTCGGCTGCAGCTTCTCCACCAGCGGCACGAAGGCGGGATCGAGGAACAGCCAGCGGTCTTCGGCATGATTCGCGATGAAGGTCAGCTGCTCCTCGAACAATCGGGGATTGATCGTGTGACACACGAACCCCGCACAGGGCACGGCGTAGTAGATCTCGAAATGCCGGAAGTCGTTCCAGGCCAGCGTCGCGATCCGGTCGCCGGGTCGTGCGCCCATCCGCACCAGGGCATTCGCGAGCTTGCGGACCCGCGCGAAGGCCTCGCGATAGGTGTATCGATGCCGCGGGTGATCGGCCGTGACGGAAACGATTTCGCGATGTGGGTGCTGCCGGTCGGCGTGGCGCAGCAGGGAACTGATCAACAGAGGCCGATCCATCATCTGACCGAACATGGCATTCCCCCGATCTGGCGTTGTTGTGCGCAGCAATTTAAGCACCTGCCGGCTGGTTCAGAAAGGCTGGCGAGCCAGAAGATTCAACTTGCGGGTTCATTGATACCTCCCTGCAGGCTCTGGCGAAAACATCCATGTTTTCGACAGCGAAGGATCCAAGGCACTCCGCCGCTTTGATCGCTGCGGACGGGATCAGCTGAAAATCCTGCGCAGGAACTGCACCCGCCGCTGCATCGCAGCCTTCGCCACACTGCTGCCGGCCGCCAGCAGATCGAAGCCATGCACGCCGCCCTGGATTTCATTCGACTCGACGTTGACCCCCTGGCTCGTCAGGGCCTGGGCATAGGCACTGCCCTGATCGTGCAACAGATCGAACTCCGCGATTTCGACATAGGCTGGCGCAAGCTGTGACAGGTCACCGTAGATAGGCGATGCGTAACGCGGGAGTCCCTTCGACACGGGATGTCCGAGATACGTGGCCGCTATCGCGCTCGTGGAAGCTTCCTTGAAGGGAGGGACACTCGCGTATGCCGACGTGGATGACCGCTTGCAGTCGAGATCGACGGAAGGATAGATCAGCAACTGCCCGCACAGTGCGATGCCGCTTTCCTGCAATGCCCGTTGCGCGACACCAGCCGCCAGTGCACCCCCTGCACTGTCGCCACCGACGGCAACGCGCGTCCTGCCGACACCCAGTGAGTCCGCGTTCGCCAGCGTCCACTGCAATGCAGCATGGCAATCGTTGAACCCCGCCGGAAACGGATGCTGAGGCGCAAGCCGGTACTCGACGAAAACCACGACGCAGCCCGCTTCACGTGCGTACTGCAACGCGTTCTCGAAATGCTGTGGCGCCGGTTTCATGACGAACGCCCCACCGTGGTAGTAGACCAGGGCAGGCGCGCCGGACTTCACTGTCTGCGGACGGATGATCCAGGCCGGTACCGCATAGCCATCGCTACTGGGGATCGCGACCCGGGTGAAGTCCGACCTGAACTTGCGCCGATGCAGAGAATTCACCACGGACAGGAATCGCTGCAGTGCCGCCAATGCCCAGCGATTCGTCGGCAGCTTGTGGGCTTTGATCGACCGGAGTTCGGGATGGATATTGAGCGGTGCGTTCATCATTGTAGTTGGAGTAAGAGAACCGGCCCGATTGTGCTCAGAGGTTCACCTGGCCTGCAAGCGACGGGCACACTTTGCATAGCCGCGCGAAGTGAACGCAATTTCGTAACGGCCCCGCGTATATTGCACCTCGACGCCGTCGGGCCAATACTTGCCGACGAATCCGGAAAACCCACGTGCAAGGTGAAGAAGTGGCGAACGTTACGATGGAACAGTCCCTGGTCATTGCCTCTGTGCAACAGCTCATCAATGACTGGGCCTACGAACTCGATGTGAACAACGGGCTGCACATCGCTGGCCTGGTGACCGAGGACTGCAAATACGTCGTTGGCGGTGTTCCTCGTGAAGGCCGCGCGGGCGTCGAGAAATTCTATCGGGACCGCCTCGAGCGCCTTTCTGCCCAACCCGATGGCGTACCGACACAGCGCCACATGCTTTCCAATCTGCGCGTCAGTTTCCGCAGCGCGACTGAAGTCTCGATCACGTTCAGCCTGCTTTATTTCACCACCGCAGGGATGACGTCCGGACTCAATCACGCCGATCCTGCGGCAACAGCCGATGTCCGCATGGATTGCCGGCAAGAGTCCGATAGCCACTGGCGGATTTCCGCATTCGACAGCAACCAGACGTTCAAGCGCGTTCCGAAGTAGTCCTGTTGGGAAACCGTGAACGCCTCGTCTGAGGTCAGCTGACGGCGCTGCGATCCGGTGGCGCCACCGAGGTCGGGCAGCGCATAGATCCCCCACCTTCCCTCGTCCGTATCGGTCAGCGGCTACGCATCCCGCTTTCGCTCGTGTTTCCATGCGACGTATCGCTCGAACACTTTCGTGCCGCCGTAGTTGTACCAGGCATAGGCGCAGGCCGTCGATCTGCGCATCGGGTTCGAAGACACGCGCCGGCTTCGGCTCGTACGTCACTTCGTCGTATTGCTGCGCCCATGCCGTGAGGCGGCCCTGCGAGCGGATCTGGGTTCGTATGCGCGCCCGCTGCGGCTCTCAGATCCGATGGCTGCTGTGCAGTCGCCGCAGTCGCCACGGACTGTGTCGCCCCTGTGTAACCGCAGGTTGCAATACCCAGCCACAACACCAGCCACATTCGCATTGTTCGTACTGCCCTCTAAATCTATTTTATTGACTTTACAACCAATAATTTACTCATGCGACCGGCTTCCTGATTCTGGAATGGCAGCCATTTCCGCCCTGAGTACCGCAAAAATCCCGATCGATTAGACGCGAATGGCCTCTCTTTATTGACTTGGCGCCGGGCAGTCGCCGCAGATCGGCAGGCAGCCTGCCTTCGATCTTCACGGCATGTCACGAATCTTTGTCAAATTCTATATTGACGATTGCACCAGTTAATAATCATGATTGGGACTGCCGATGGCAATGCCCGGCAGACGTTGAGGGGACAACAGAGGGTCTCGTAGAAAAAATCCTGCTTCGTGGAATCGATCCGCAGAGGCAAGGCCTCCCCAACAGATTCCACGTTGCAGGACAAATCAACAGTACGGTCGGCCGCGCCCGCGCAGACCGCACAGCAACAAAAGTTCTCATGGGGGATAGCGATGTCGAAGAATGCGCATTTGAAGGGTTCCATGCCGCTCGCCCGTACGGCGATCGCCGTGGCTGTCTCCGCTGCCCTGTGGGGCGGGTACGCGACTGCCGCTGAAACCATGCAACTCGAAGAAGTCATCGTCACCGGTTCGCTGATCTCCGGCGCGCCGGAAAACGCCGCGCTGCCGGTCGAGACGATCTCCTTCGAGGATATGCTGGACATGGGCCGTCCGACCAACCTCGAACTCGTCAAGATGATGAGCGAGGTCGGCCAGGTGGCCGGCGAGGCGGACCGCTACAATTCCTTCCCGATCGGCGCCGCGACAGTGAACCTGCGCAACCTCGGCCAGAAGTTCACGACCGTGATCTTCAACGGTCGCCGTTTTCCCGAGCAGTACTCGCCCGTCACGGGCCGCTTCAACAATATCGCGTGGATTCCCAACGCCGCAGTCGGCAGCGTCGATGTGCTGAAGGGCGGTGGCGCGGTGACCTACGGCGCGGACGCCGTGGCCGGTGTCGTCAACTACAAGACAAAGAAGACCCTCGATGGCCTGGAAGCGAGCGTCGACTATCGTTATGTCGATGATTCCGACGGCGACTACGGTGCGGATATTTCCTGGGGCGCGCAACTGGAACGCGGCAACGTGATGGTCATCGGCTCGTACGCCCACCGCAGTTCCATCGCCATGTGGGATCGCGAATGGGCGCGCCAGCCCTACATGATCAACAACAACGGCTTCGCCTGGATGACGAGCAACAATCCCGGCTCTTATGCCTTCCAGACAGGCACCGCGGCCAACACGAACATCACCCCGATCTCGCCGACCAACTTCTACGCGGGCGAGCGCCAGATGGGCCCCACCGGCGTGGTGCGCGATCCCACGTGTTCTGCCGCTTCGAACAGTTTCGCGGGATGGTCCGGTACACCCTCGCCGCTGTGCTATTTCAACACCACGCAGTTCGAAAACGTCGTCGAGGAAATGGACACGACCAGTCTTTACGTCGAGTTCAACTACCGCCTCACCGACTGGCTGGAGTACAACTCCGAGTACCTGGTATTCGGACAACGACTGCCGGACATCGCCATGCATCCCAGCGATGGGCCGCTGTCATTTCCGATGGGCGCGTTTGGCGCGCCGCAGGCCGGCGCCAGCACGCTTGCGTACTACGTTCCCGGGCAGAACCCGGGCGTCGCGAATTTCCTCAACAACTTCCTCGATTCGGATGGCACGACGGCGTTCTCGCAGGCGCAGATCGACGCCATCGTGAACAACGGCCGCGCCCTGCTGCCGTTCGGTACCTGGCGACCGTTCGGCATCGGCGGCAATCCGCTGTATGGCCGCTACGATCCGCAGGAAAATTCGACGGACTTCTATCGCACCACGCAGGCGCTCGGCGGCGACATCGGAAACTCCGGTCTGCGCTGGGACGTCTCGCTCACCTACAACTACATCAAGGACCGTCGCGAGGCGCGCGACATGCTGGTGGATCGCCTGCAGGCCGCGCTGAACGGCTACGGCGGCGCGGACTGTGCTGGTCCAGGATCCGGCGCCCCCGGCGTCGGCAACTGCCACTGGTTCAATCCCTTCCCGTCGGCATTCGCGAACAACTACTACACCGGCGAGGCGAATCCCGCCTACGTGCCCGGACTCGAGAACGACATCGACATGATCCGCTGGCTGTACGTGCCGATCTGGCTGCAGCGCGACTACCGCTTCTTCGTTGCCGACGCAACGCTCAGCGGCAAGACGGGCTGGGATCTGCCGGGTGGTCCCGTGGCCTTCGCCGTGGGCGGGCAGTACCGCCGCACGACCGAAGAGACGACGCTCTCCGATGAGGCCAACCGCGACATCAATCCATGCGCCACGCTCGGCGCCACCAACTGCATCTCGCGCACCGGCGCGATCGCGTTCACACGCAACTCGACGGTGCTAGGCGCCACCACGGAGACCTCGCGCGAATTCCCGGTCTATGCAGCCTTCGCCGAAATGGCGTTTCCGCTGCTCGACAGCGTTACCCTGAAGGTCGCCGGCCGTTACGAGAAGTTCATTTCCGACGTCTCGGACCGCGACAACGACGTGTTCGTGCCCGCGGCCTCGATCCACTGGCAGGCCAACGACTGGCTGGCGCTGCGCGGTGCGTGGGGTCAGACCTTCAGCCAGGTGAATCCGCCCGCATCGGAAGCACCGGTCGAGGCGAATTCCGGCGCCATCGCCCGCTTCGGCGGCTTCGGCGGTACCGGTTCGCAATACACCACGTTCGATTATCCGAACCTCGACGTGAAGCCGATGAAAGGCGAGTACATGAACCTGGGCTTCCTGTTCAATGCCGGCGGTTTCCGTGGCTCGCTCGACATCTACGACATGAGCATCAACGACTACGCCCGTACGATGTCCGACGACGACGTGGTGGCAGGACTGGTCATGCCGGGAGAAAGCACGATCGACTCCCTCATCAACTGTTCCAGCGGCCTGCTGTCCGCGAACCAGAGCACGCTCGATGGTCGTCCGTTCGTGGAACTGAATGGCCCGTGCGTGCAGGGTACCT
>CAZBKC010000122.1:7246-8620 GCA_964492345.1 uncultured Steroidobacter sp.
GGGTACCTCGCGCCTGAACTCGGCTGCCGGCGGCGGTGGCCTGACAGGCGGTCGCGTCAACTACTGGGGCGGCACCGCTGAAACCAACTCCGGCACGCTGAGCACGCGCGGCATCGACGTGTCGATGAGCTACACGTTCGACGACGTGTTCGGTGGGCAACTGCGCCCGTCTCTGGACGGCAGCTACATCCTGGAATGGGAGCTCGACGATTTCCGGGTCGCCGATTCGACACTGGCACCGGGGTACGACGGCATCGGCTACGTCAACAGCACTGCCACCGGCCGTCTCGGCCAGGCGATTCCCGAATGGCGCGCGACGTTCGGCGTGAACTACCGGTTCGACATCCACAACATCAACATCGCGGCCCACTTCATTCCGGGCATCACGGATGAAGACACCGTGAAGTACGGCACCACCAACCTCGGGACCAACGCGAACATCGGCGATGCGAACGGATTCGCCACCTCAGCCGCCTGCTCCTCGTCGCTGGGCCTGACCAGCCCGCCGATCCCCGATGGTTCGGGCACGGCGGACTACGGCACTGCCGCCGGCAGTCGTCCGGGCACGCGCGGCTTCTGCCAGGGACAGGTTGCGAGCCTGCTCGCCGGCAAGGAGATCAGCGACTACCTGACGGTCGACATGACGTATCGCCTGAGCCTCCCGGGCGAAACGACCGTGCTGTTCTCGATCTACAACCTGCTGGACGAAGATCCTGCATTCGCGCGTACTGCGGTTTCCTACATGTCGGGCTTCGGCAACCCGCTCGGCCGCAACTACAAGCTGATGCTGAGCAAGCGCTTCTGACCCCAGAAGCGCGGAACGAGGGAGGCGATCGATGACATTGGCGCTGTGTGAACAGCGCCCGGTGTTGTCGATCGCCTTGTTCGGTCGTGAAAAGACATGACGGCCTTCAATCAGGGACATCTTGGGCCTCACTGCACCGCCGGCTTCCATCCTCCAAGCACGAACTGCGGTGTGCTGTACTCAGCGATCGCCTTTGAATCGCGCGGCTGTGTCAGTTGCTTCGACACGGGATGGCGTTCGGACACATCCACGGGCCGGCCCTGCAGATCCATCGTGTTGAACTCCCACAAGCGCAGGTTCGAGCGGTCCAAAGCCGGTTCCTCTTCGATCGGTCCCCACCCTTCCGGCGGCACACCATCGACTCGTGAGTTGATCAGCACCATCTCGGCATACGGGAAGTTGGCGTTCGGCGAACCCGCCGGACCGTTGCGCGGCAGGCGTGCCAGCACCTTGCTCGCCTTCTGGCCGCCGCTGCCGTCGTCGAGCGTCCAGGGCAGCGGCTCGTCGATTGCGATCAGGGTCGAGTCCACGAACACATTGCCGTGACTGCCCTGCGGCGTGCGCGTCCA
>CAZBKC010000123.1:0-8577 GCA_964492345.1 uncultured Steroidobacter sp.
GCAAGAACCACCGGGCTCGCGTATAGTTTCGCGACGCTCATGCAACGGGATGCTCCCATGTCTTACGGCACGCTGATCTACGACGTTTCCGACCGCATTCTCACGATCACGCTCAATCGACCCGAGCGCATGAACGCGTTTACCGGGCGCATGGCCGACGAACTGCTCGACGCGTTCGACAAGGCGGACGCCGACGATGCCGTCAAGGTCGTCATCGTGACCGGCGCGGGCCGTGCATTCTGTGCCGGCGCCGATCTGGAACGCGGCGGCGAGACGTGGGGCAAGCATTCCGACTACATCGCAGCGCAGGCCGATACGAAGAAATATGTCGGCGACGGTGGCGGACAGGTCACGCGCCGCATCTACGATTTCAACAAGCCGGTGATCGCGGCGATCAACGGCCCCGCGGTCGGCGTCGGCCTCACGATGACGCTCGCGATGGATATCCGCCTGGCCTCGCCGGGCACGAAGATGGGCTTCGTGTTCGCGGCCCGCGGCATCGTGCCGGAAGCGTGTTCCACCTGGTTCCTGCCGCGCATCGTCGGCATCAGCAAGGCGCTTGAATGGTGTTACTCGGCGCGCGTCTTCCGCTCGGAGGAAGCCTTCGACGCCGGTCTGCTCCGCAGCCTGCATCAGCCCGACGAACTGCTGCCCGCAGCGCGCGTCCTGGCGAAGGAGTTTGTCGACAACTCGTCCGCTGTGTCGATCGCCCTCATCCGCCAGATGATGTGGCGCATGCTCAGCGCACCGCATCCCATCGATGCTCATGAACTCGACACGATCGCACTGGCCACGCTCGGCAAATCGGCCGACGCGAAGGAAGGCATCACCGCCTTCCTGGAGAAGCGCACCGCGCAGTTCACCGACCGCGTGAGCAGCGACATGCCGCATTTCTTTCCATGGTGGAGTGACCGGCAGTTCCGCAAGCTCTGACGTGGAGAATGAAGAGCCGCAAAAGACCGCATAAAAGATAGGCGCGTTCTTCGGAACTGTTTATCTCTTTTTGCGGTCTTTAGCGGCTCTCTCGATTCCTCCGGCTTCCTATCGGGGTAACGACCGCAGAAACTCCAGGATCGCCGCGTTCGTCTCCTCCGGGCGTTCCTGCTGGATCCAGTGACCCGTGTCCGGCACGAGGATGACATCCTTGAGACCCGGCACGGCATTCTTCATGCCGGCGCGTAGTGCATCGGCATTCGCGCCGCGAATCACCGTGTCTTTGTCACCGGCGAGGAACAGCACGGGTGCGATCACCTTCGCGTCGGCGAGTTGCGGCGTGATCTCCCAGTTGCGCTGAAAATTACGGTAGTAGTTGATGCCGCCGCGGAAGCCGGCTTCCCTGTACTCGTTCACGTAGTAGTCGAGATCGGCCTGCGTCAGCCAGGTCGGCAACCCCTTCGGCGCGCCGAGTCGCGGGATCCAGCCGCCTGCGGCACGTTTCGGATCGGTGATCTGCGGCGCTTCGCGCGGCGAGTCCGGCGACAGATACAGCCGGCTCAGGATGGCGCGCGGATCGGCATCGAACTCCTTCTCCGCTACACCCGGTTCCTGGAAATAAAGAATGTAGAAGAAGTTATCGCCAAGCGAACGACGCAAGCCTTCCACGAGCGACACAGGACCGCGGCCGTTGTACGGCACGCTCATCGCCACCAGCGCGGTGAAGCGATCCGGATGCAGCAGCATCGCATGCCACGTCACGATCGCGCCCCAGTCGTGGCCGACGAGAATCGCGTTCTTCTCGCCGAGCGCGTCGAGAATGCCGACCAGGTCTGCCGTCACATGCTGGATGTCGTAGTCCTCGACCGCGGCAGGCTTGTCCGTCTTGCCATAGCCACGCATGTCCGGCGCGACCACCCGATAGCCCGCCGCTGCAATCGCCGGCAGCTGGTGCCGCCACGAATACCAGGACTCCGGCCAGCCGTGCACGAACAGCACGAGCGGCCCTTCGCCCATCTCGGCAATGCGCATGCGGATGCCATTGGATTCGATGAAGCGCAAGGTCGGTTGAGCGGAAGGCGTGGGCATGACAGGGGCGTCCAATGCGAATGAGGAAAAGCAGGCCAGCAGCAGAGAGGCAAGTGCAGTTGTGAGTCTCATGAGTCAATCCTGAAGATTGAAGCAGGTACACAAAGGAGCACAAATGAGCACATAAGAGAGGCAGAGAATGGAATTTGTTCTGTCTCCGACTATGTGCTCTTTTGTGCTCCTTTGTGTACTTCCTTACTCCGTTCCCCCGCCTGCGGCTGCCGAACAGCTGCCCAGTACTCACGAAACTCGCGGCGGGGATCGTTGACGACATTGGTCGGCTCGCCAAACACCAGCGTCGAGCGATGCGTCGTGTCGTAGGCCGGCCAGGCTGGGATGTATGGATTGTTGGGATCGCCCTTCGTCGCCATCGCCACCCAGATCGATGCGATCTGATCGGCCAGGCGCAAGCTCTGCCGGCTCTGCCCGACCAGCGGGAAACGGATATCGTGCATCGACGGCGACACATCGACTCCATGCGTCGCGCCATAACGACCGCCGAACGCCGGCGCGGGAACGGTCCAGAGATAACTCCAGACCGGAGCGCCGCCGGCCGCTGCCTGCACCGCTTTGCGATCCGCCATCGTGTACGCACCGCGGCGGAAACTCGTGTCGGTGATGATGCGTGCGTTGATGATGTAGGCAGTCGCGGCCGGATCTTCATTGCGATACATCGCAAGCACTTTCCCGGCATCCGCGCCGGCCAGCCGGTCGAGCACTTTGCGGACCTGGTCCCACGTCATGTCGAAGTTAGATTCGCGATAGGTTCGCTCATCGAGCACGGTGCTGACGATGAGCGGCACCTTCGCAGACATCGATGGCGCATCGGGTTCGAAGGGGTGACGCGGAATCGCCTGCCCCATCACGGGTGCGAAGGATCGTGGCGCTTCACCGCGTGCACGTTCGTTCGCCTCCACTTCGGCCTGTGCGGCCAGCAGTGTCGTGAAAGGCACCTGCTGCAATTTGCGAATGTCCTTGCGTGTGAGGCCGAGCCTGGCCAGCAGTTTGTCCGCCGGCTCGACGGCCGCTTCGCGCGTCATGGCCGCGAGTCGTGAGCCGCTCATGACGCCTGCGCTGTGATACAGACCCTGAGCCTGCGGCATGGCGAGCAAGTGACTGACCTTCGCGCCGCCACCGGACTGCCCGAAGATCAGCACGCGCCCCGGATCGCCGCCGAAGGCAGCGACGTTGCGCGATACCCATTGCAGCGCTGCGACGAGATCCTGCATTCCCGCCGCTCCCGAATCGGCAAACTCGCCCTCGTCGCCCAGATACAGGTAGCCGAGCGCACTCAGCCGATGATTGACGGTGATCACGACGCAGTCGCCGAAGCGCGCCAGCATTTCGCCATCGCCGCCCGGCGAGTTGCTCGACCCGCCGTAGAAGCCGCCGCCGTGAAATCGCACGAGCACCGGACGCTTGCTGGCCGCAGTCGGCTGCGGTGTCCACAGGTTCAGCACCAGACAGTCTTCGCCCATGCCGCCGGGCTGCAGGTCGTTGAGGATCAGATCGGCATAGACGCTGCGGCTGCGGTCTGCAGGAATCTGCGGTGCGATGTTGCCGTAGTCGAAGGCGTCGCGAACGCCCGACCATTTCGGTACCGGCTGCGGCGGCAGGAACCGATTCCGGCCGGCGGTGCTGGCGCCGTAGCGCAGCCCCTTGAACACGGCAATGCCTCCGGACGTCACACCGCGCACCCGTCCATGCTCTGTTTCCACGACTGGAAACAGATCCGCTTCGCCCGCACCGGCGTGTCGGATCAACCCGGAACCGGCCAGCAGCACCGCTGTCGCCAGAAATCGCCGTCGTTGCATCGATCCCCCTCACGGTTTCCGCCGCATTATCGGCTGCGCTTCGGCGCCCGCATCGACGGTGACATTTCTTGACGTTCTCACCAGTAGTTGAATCGAGCGCGCCCGCGTACGGTCATGCCTCAACTGATCGAGACTCATCGCTCGTCGGGGATAAGGTCCGATTACGAATGCAACTGGCGCCTGGTCGGTGTAGGAAGAGGAAGGCCCGTACACAAATGAGCACAAAAGAGCACAAACAAGAATGCTCGGACGGTTCTGACTTTGTGCTCCTTTGTGCCCGTTTGCGTACCGGCTTCGTGGGGGGGCATTGATCAAGAGGTTCCTTGGGAGAATGTCATGAGACTTTTTCAGTCAGCCTTGATCGTGGCGCTCGGCGCGGGTTTCTCCAGCGCTGCCAGCGCGGAATGGACCAGGACGTACGTTATCGACTGGTCCGAAGCGGCGATGTACTTCGGCGGAACAGCGGGCATCCTCGATCCGGGTACCGACTGTCCGCAGGGGACGAACCCCGAGATCGACTGGGTGCAGGTACTGATCAAGGCCGGTTACACGGAAGCCGAAGCGAAGTGGCTACGCGATCCGGCCAATCCGAGCCGCAGTCCGGTGCACGGCCAGAATCAGATGGCGTTCCGCGGTAAGGACCGTACGAACGTCTACACGCATCCGGAAACGTATCCAGACCCGGGTCTGCCCGGCGTCGTCGGCAACATCAACGAAGGCTTCGATCTCGACGACAACGACAGGACCGGCTTCGCCAGCCCCACCGGCGAGAAGGGAATCGACAACAACTACTACCGTGCACTGGGATGCACCAAGAGTCTGCGCGGTCCGCCACGGCTCTCGTCCAGTGCACTGGGTTCGAACGATACGATGCGCAATGGCGCATGGACTTCGGTGATCGTCGTGCACGGCGCCGGCGACGATCCGATGAACGACAAACAGGTCGACGTCGGCTTCTACATGAGCGGCGACAAGGTCGTGAAGGATGCGAACGGCGGCATCGCACACGACTACACGTTCCGCATCAAGCCTGCGAAGCTCGAAGGAATCATGAAAGCCAGGACCGTCGATGGCGTCATCGAATCGAAAGACGCCACACCTGAAATCTGGCTGCGGGCACCGGACGGCGCGCGGGATCTGCAACTGCTGCGCGCCCAGCTCAGACTGCAGATGAAGCCGGACGGCAGTCTCGAAGGTTACGTCGGCGGTTATCGGCCGTGGATGCCCATCTACACTGCGCTGGTCGACGCGCGCGGACCAGTCGTCGAAGTGCTGGGATGGATCGAGCTGCCGAGCATCTACTACGCGCTGAAGAAAAACGCGGACTACAGCCCTGCGGGCCGCAAGGGCGAGAAGACGCACATCTCCTACGCGCTGCGCATCAACGCCATTCCCGCCTATGTCATGACACCGGATGCGTCCGCGCAGGTTGCCTCGGTCGTGAGCTACAAGCACGACGCCGACCCGGCCGATGAACTGCCGCCGAAACCCGCGTTCGGCGCGATCAACGGCATGGTCCCGGACAAGAAGGTGCCGTTCGGTACGGCACTGCTCGTCTATCCGGTGCCCGAGAATACTGCGACGACGTCGCAGAACATCAACAAGTGAGCACGATGCACTCTCACAACAAGAACCGAGGGTCTGTCGCTGCCGATCGTCGCTCATTCCTCGCCGCCAGCTTGATGTCCGGCGCGGCGCTGCTCACCGGCAACGTCGCGCGTGCCACTGGCACAGCCCGTCCGGATGCAAGCCAGTCGCGCAAATCCTGGGCGAAGGAAAAACTGCGCGGTGGCGAATCATTCGTGATGCCGTCGATGCAGCCCGACTTGCGCACACTCGACGAGGAAGGCATCCGTCGCGACGTTCGCCATGCGATCCGCCAGGGCTTCTGTTCCATCCTGCCGCTGCCGCTGGGAATCGACGTCGCAACCGACCGTCAATTCCAGTCCATCGTCGCCGACGAGGCGGCGGGAAGAATCCTCACTGTTGGTGTGATCCGTCCGGGCGCCTGGGAAGACGTCGCTGACAGCGTGCGGCTGATGGAGTCGCAACGGATTTCTCATGTGCTCATGTATTTCGATCCGGCGCTGCCGTCGCAAGATGCGATCTATCGTCAGATGTGCACGATCATCGAGAACACGACGCTCGGCATCATTCTTTATGCCAGCCCGAAACCCGCAGTGACGAAGCTCGATCCCACCGGCCTGCCCCTGGACGCCTTCGACCGGCTGGCCGATCTCGATAACGTCGTGGGAATCAAGTTCACGCAGGAGCTGCGGCCCGCCACCGCGTATGCCGTGGCTGAACGCCTGGGCAACCGGTTGCTGCTGGGTGTCGTCGATCTGGAAATGATGTTGCTGCTGTCGGCCAGGCACCGGATGCAATGGACCGGACAATGGGCGATCGATTCCGTGCAATCGCCGCAGAAGCCCTGGGTCGGAGAATTCCTGGAACTACTGCGCGTGGGCGATACCAGGGCAGCGAACACCCTCTACTGGCGCTACGAACCCATCACCAGCGGCTTCTATGCATTGCAGGCGCCTTCGCTGCGCATCGGCGGCCATCCGTGGATCCACATCAAGTACATGAAGTGGCTGACCGGCGGCAACGGCGGACTGCTGGCCGACCTGCAGGCGACACCGGAATCGATTCCTCATCTCGAGGCGGCGGGGCGTGCGCATTGTCGCGGGCTGTTCGCGAAGGTCGGGATCAAGACCGTCGACCTGCCCGACGAGGCATTCGCGGTCGGCAATGCCGCTTACGAACGCGGCATCCGGCTGAGTGATTTGCGAGCGTTGCCGCAGTACGTGAAGTAGCAGAAATCGGAGAGCAAGAATTTCACACAGAGATTACGGAGAACACAGAGTTCAAGATGGGTTCAGATCCCCGATCTCTCTGTGATGAATGGCACAGGGATCTCCTTCCTCTGTGGGGCGGACTGAAACCCAATGCCACTGCATTAGGATTAATCGCTGCCTATCGAGGTCGAATAGAGCGTCCCTTCCTCCGCATAGCGGGGGAAGGACAGGATGGGGGCAAGCGTGCGATAGCACGTGCATCCGCCGCGCGACCCCCACCCCCAGGGTCGAAAGCCTGGATCCCCGCCTTCGCGGGGATGACGAGGATCAACTTGGTGCCACTCATCTTGAACTCTGTTCTCTGTTCTCCGTGTGAAATTCCTGCTCGACGCCGGGCAGACACGGGAGCAAAATCGTCAGCAACTCAGGTGGCCACTGCCGGCCAGGCTTGAGGTAGCACGCATGACGATCAGCTTCATCGATCCGCCGCAGCTGCGGCATCTGGGTGAACTGGCCACGCTCAAGAAGGCGATCCTCGCCCATTTCGACGGGGACTCGGGACTGCGCTTCCACTCGGATGAAGAACGCTGGCAGGCCATCCTCCATCACTACAACCAGGGCGAACGCAGCCTCATCGCCGGACAGATCCGCGAGCTGATCTCGCGCGATGACGCCTTCATCCTGAAGTTCTGGGACAAGCATTCGGACTACTTCGGATTCGAAACGGCGGATGAAGTACGTGCGTATCTGAAAGGAAAGCTCGCGTTGTTCGAGTGAAATTGTTCGCGCGGCGGCAATCCGACAGTATCGGGACGCTGCCGCGAGTGCGCACCCACGGGGATACGATCCCCGTGGGTCTTCGTTCTTCGACCGCGCGTCAGCTCCCGGCGGCTACGGGCTGCGGACCGCTCGGAATGCCCTGCGACTTCACGACCTGCGCCTTGTCGGTGAACTTCATGGCGTCATCGCCGGCTTCCGTGTACGCGGGCCACGTCACGCCATTGGCACAGGTGAAGGATCTGGCTTTCGCATCCATCTTGTAGAACGCGATCCAGCAGGAGTTCACCAGCTTGCCGACTGCACGATCGGCTGCATCTGCTTTACCTGCCGGACTCACCGCCCAGCCGGAGGTATCCATCGAATCGAACGTGAACATCAGCTCGGCCGAGTGGATCGCACCGTTCTTCCATTCGTTGCGACGGAAGCCCGGCACGTAGGCGAAGTTGTAGAGCCAGGCACCTGCGCCGGTATCTCCAGCCAGCTTCGCGACCGTGCGTGCGGCATCCAAGCCGGGTTCACCGTCGTTCGAACCCACCATCACCGGTACGTCGATTTCCGTGCCGGCATTCAGCGCATCGATCGTCGAGATCGTGCGGAAACGCCCGTCGATCGGTGAAGTCACGCCGCGACGGGTCGCCTCGGTGGCAGCGAATGTCTGCGCGGAGACTTCGCGCAATTGAGCGGCCGTGACATTCCCGGACAGGCCGAGCGCCGTCGCTGCGTCGACGCCGCGCTTCTCCGCCTCCTCCATCGCCTGCCCCGGACGCAGCAGTGCGCCGGACTGAATGATCGCCTTGTGATACAGGCCTTTCGCAGACGGGATCGACAGCAGGTTCACTACCATCGCGGCGCCCGCCGATTGACCGGCGATCGTGACGTTGTTCGGATCGCCGCCGAAGGCCGCCACGTTGCGCTTGATCCACTCGAGCGCCGCGACGGCGTCGGTCAGCGCGAAATTGCCGAGAGGATCCTTCGGTCCCGCAGCTTTCGTGAGCGCCGGATGCGAGAAATTCGCGAGCGATCCCAGGCGATAGTTGATCGGGATCGTGATCACGCCATTCCTTGCATTCGCGGTGCCGTTGTACGAACCGAGATGACCCGCCCCGAGGAACGCGAACAAGGCGCCTGTCGTTCTCTGGTTGTACGGCGGCGGCGCGTTCCTC
>CAZBKC010000124.1:0-8525 GCA_964492345.1 uncultured Steroidobacter sp.
GGACCTGCGATATGGCGATCTTCTTCAGCATCGATCCCGCACCATCGGCAGCCAGTGACCTCGCCTCCCGGGCGCGTCCTGTCCCGCTGCATCGGCAGGAACGGGCGGAAGCTGAAGATGCACGCGGCAGCAATTGTGCGAACTGTGTCTCAGTCGGACCGGGTCGGGGACATTCGCTGAAGTACAGGCCGGAGGAACCGGAGATAAGGAGTTCACACAGAGATCACAGAGTACACAGAGGTAAGAATCCCGATCCGCATTTCCCTCTCAACAGAATTCCTTCCTTCTCTGTGTACTCCGTGACCTCCGTGTGAAATCTTCTCCCACGCGATCCCGTTTCAGTTGTTCGCCGCTCCCGCATTGATCCAGGTCTTGACCTGGTCGATGGTCGCCTGGTCGAGGAATGGGCCACCCTGCGGCATGCGGTCGCCGGTGATGCTGGGTGCACCTTCGAGCTTGTGGATCACATAGCTGTTGGCTGCATCGTTCGGTGCGACCCGCAGCACCGCGGGCTGTTCGCTGCTCGCAACGCCGACCAGCGCCGTGAAGGTTGCACCGGCGGATGAGAGATTCATCGATCCCGGCAGGACGGTGCCAATGCCGTTGTGACATCCCGAACAGCGCGGGCCGAAGATCGAACTCTGCAACTGCGCGAGCGTCACCATCGGCGGTGGCGGGGGCGGCGGGGGCGGCGGGGGTGGCGGCGGCGCGACAGGGTTCGGTGTGATCTGCCCGCGCAGTTCGCCGCCCGCGTTCGCGGGTGTGTGCACATCCACGTACCAGCCATTCGCCGTGAAGTCGGTCCGATCCACGGCGGTGACGGGTTGCAGCTCCGCCAGCCAGTGTCCCGGTGCCGCGCTGTCCTGCGTGAGGCTGAACAGGGCCGTCGCATTGTTCGCGCCTGCTGCCGCTTTGTGCACATGCGCCCCGGAAGCATCGTCGGCACCCGTCGACACCACATGCACCGTTGCTGTCCCGGCGCGCGAATCGACCGTTGTTGCAGCCGTTGCGGTGGCGCTCGTCGTCACAGCCGGAACGACCTCGGCACCCGACAGGGACGTGAAGACCACGGTGATGGTCTCTGCCCGGAGCTGCCCGCGGATCTCGCCCGCCGGATAAGCGGCCGAATGCACATTCACGTACAACCGCCCCGTCAGCAGTCCCGTCACCTGATCTGCCGTCAGTAGTGCGCCCGGCTGTGCGTCCCATCGGGCGGGATCCGATGCGCTCTGCACGAAGGGCACGATCACCGGCCCGGTGGCGCCGGCAAAGCCATCGTGAATATGCGCAGCCGTTGCAGTGATGCCAGTCGTAGTCACCCCGCCGGTGACACTGCCGTTGATGAGATCGAATGTGAACTGGCCCGAGCCGCTTGCATCCGATGCCGGATGCGGCAATGTTTCATCGGGTAAGAGCGTCACATCCACCACCGGGCGGTTGTTCACATTGACAGTCGCGGTCGTCGACGTGACTGCAGTGCCGGCAGTGTCGGTCACTCGTGCAGCCAGCGTATGCGCGCCGTCCGCCACGGCCGAGGTGTCCCAGTCGAAACGATACGGCGCGGTGGTGACCGTACCGACGGAAGTCCCATCGACCAGAAGCCCTGTGCAGTGCACAGGCCTCGATGAATGCGTGCTTGCGGAGGTAAGTGGATGCCCGGGCTGCGCCGGTTCAAGGGAATCGTTTCGGGAGATCAACGAAACGCTGTCACTGGGTGAATTCCAGGATATCGGCCGCGAGCTTGGGCCAGCCTTCGAACAATCCGGGAGCACGACCTGCGGCAACGGCCATCATGCGGTTGTTCCATTCCTCATCCGGCCAGGGCGGATCGCGCATCACCGAGTGGGGAACGAGTTCGTGAACCCAGTCGCTGGTGCGTCGCGTGTGGCTGAGATCGCTTTTGCCGTTGCGCAGGATGAGAACGGGCATCCGCAGGCGCGCGAAATCTTCGGGTGTCATTCCCGGCACCGGCGATGTCTGCGATGGAATGTAGAAAGAGGCCCAGCGCTCCATCGTCGCAACGAAGCGCTCCGGATCCATCGCCAGCAGGATGTCGCGATTGCGCGGATTGCGCTCGATCTGCTGCGCCCAGGCCGGCGACTGCGCGACGGCAGCCATGCCGCGCTGTCTTGCGAGCATCGCCGTGTCGGCACAGTAGTAGGCCGCCAGCTGCATCAGGCTCAACACGCCGCCGCTGATCCACCACAACACCAGGTGCGAAACGATCTGCGGGTCGCGCGACGCGGCGATCAGCGAGACCCGGGATCCAGCGGACCCGGCAGCGAGCGCTGTCGGACCGAGGTCGAGCGCGCGAATGAGCTGTGTCAGTGTGCGCGCATGCAGTTCCGATTCGTTCTCTGCGTCGAAACACAGATCGGACGCACCGCAGTTCGGGCGATCCCACAGCAGTACGCGCCGTCCGCCTGCCGCGAGCGCCTCACCGAGTTCGCGCACACCGGGACTGTCCATTGCGAAACGACCACCCGGAGTAATGGCGATCGCGGGCGCGCCCGCCGGGCCCAGCAGTTCATAGGCGATTTCGAGACCGGACACGGTGGCTCGCGGCATGATTGCTCCTGGCGGCAGGTGATGGGCAATCCTGCACAGAACCCGCCACCGAATGCCACTGTCCGCATCCGCATGGAACCCGCATTTCGCTCATCCCTTCTTGCCCCTGCAGGCAAGGAGCGGCAAGGACGCCGGCAAGCGCGTCCGGGGCGAGTTCCCGGCAGCGACTCAGAACGACAGGGTGACACCCGCGGCAACGTTTCGTCCTGGCAAGGGAACGACATTCGCCAGGAACGACGTGTGATTCCAGATTTCTTCATCGAGCAGGTTCGAGCCGCGCAGGAACAATTCGATGCCTGACTTCCCTGCAGCGCGGTGGTAGCTCACGGTGAGATTCAGCATGTCGTAGCCCGGTGTCGATGACTCGTAGTCCGCGATGTCGTCCTGGCGGTTGGCGCGGTAGTACTCCAGTTCGCCGCCGAAGTTACGCAGCGTCGCGTTCAGTCGCGTACCGATGCGCGCAGCGGGAATGCGCGGCAGATTGGTGTCGTCCGTGAACTTCGCGCGCACATAGTCGCCGAACACGGTGGCCTGGAGTCCTGTCGAAAAACGCCAGGCGACCTCTGCCTCCCCGCCAGCGAACTGCGCATCGCGCTGCGTGTACTTGATCAGGCGAAAGTCCTCGAACTGATCGAGCGTGCGGGCATAGATGTAGTCATCCACCCTGTTGTAGTAGCCGCCGATGCTGAAAGTGAGCGGACCTGCCTGCGAACTCAGGCGCAGTTCCACGTTGTTCGATGTCTCCGTGTCGAACGGGGCATTGTTCTCGAGTCCGCCGCACGTGAGCGGATCAGGCAACATGCCGCATTCGTAGGTATTCGTGGCCAGATGGATGCCGCGCGCGTACAACTCCTGCGCGTGCGGCAGCCGCTCCGAGCGGGCACCGGACAATGTCAACGAGTAGTCCGGCACGAACTCCCATATGACGGCGACGGAAAACGACGTCGCAGAATCGCTGAACCCGGGACGGTTGCGTGGATCGTTGACGGGTTCGTGGGTCAGCCATTCCTGGCGTGCGCCAGCTTCCAGGTGCCATTCATCCGACAGATCGAAGTGTTCGACCGCAAAGATGCCGAAGCTCTCGGTGTCCACTGTTGGCAGAAAAGCCTCCTCTCCCAATGCGCTGAGCCCGGTGTTCGAGTATTGCGCACCGATCACTCCACGCCAGCCGAGCACGGTGGCATGCTGCGCCTCGATTCGCGCTTCGTAGCCCTTGTTGAGAAAGGTGGTCGCGACCAGTCCCTCTTCCATCTCGTTGTGCCGGTAGTCGGTCTGACTTGCGCGCAGCCGGATGCGCTCGATGCCCGCGAACGGATCGTTCAATTCACCGCGCAGCTCGAAAGTCTTGCTGAGCAGCGCAATATTTGGTGCAGCCTCGTGTTCGTGCTCTTCGTGCTCGTGGTCCTCGCCTTCTTCCTCGTGGCTGCCACAGTGAAGGAGGCTGCCATGCGGATGACAGTCTTCGTACTCGTGGTTGTGTCCCGGCAAACTGTAGTCATCGTCGCGATAGGTATACGCGAGGCCCAGGTAGCCACGATCGGACACCCAGGAAAGACCCATACTGCCGCTCGCAGACTCCGCCGCAGTCCCCGCCACGCGCGACTCCGCGATGCCGGGCGCTTCGTAATCCTTTGCATCGCGCGCCGCCCCTTCGAGCCGCAGCACCAGATGGTCCGTCGCCTGCACCGTGATGCCGACCGCGCCAGCCTTCTCATCGGCGACGCTGCCGCCGCGCAGGGAGATCGTTCCGCTCAGACGTTCAGCCGGAAGCGTCGTCGGCACCTTGCGGTCGAGCACATTCACGACACCGCCGATTGCGCCGCTGCCGTAGAGCAAGGTGGCGGGACCGCGCAGTACCTCGACGCGCTCGATAAGCGAGGGTTCGACCGTCACCGCGTGGTCGGGAGAAATGTCGGAGGCATCGAGCGTCCCAATGCTGTCGGAAAGGACCTTGACCCGCGGTGCCGTCTGGCCGCGGATGACCGGTCGCGCCGAGCCGCCGCCGAACGTGTCGGCATTGACGCCGGGCAGCCCGTTGAGCGTATCGCCCAGCGTCGCCTGCGTTTTTTCGCGCAGTTGCTGTCCCGAGAGGATGCTGTAGGACGACGAAATGTTTTCAGGGTCTTCATCGACGGCGGCCGCATAGACGCGCACCGTCTCGATCGGCTGGTCGGCTTCCTCGGCATGTGCGCACACCGCGGCGACAGAGAAAGAAGCAGCAAGGATGGACCTGACGACGAACGCCAGGTCGCGTGGAGTCGGCGAACTCATGTGAGAACTCCTCGAACGCATTGCCCTGCGAGCACTGCCCGCAGGGTCGCCGCACGCGAAAACACCGATCATGCAAGGGTCAACGGACCGTCGGGCGGCGACGGAAATCAATCGATGGAACGCAACGCACACGGCCCGCGAACGAGCAGCGCGCGTCATTCACCGATCAATGCGCGGGAGGACCCCGGCTCGAATAGAAGGAAGGAATGTCCTGCGAACGAAGCGCAGCAACCTGGTCGACGATCGCCACTTCGGCGATGGGCTGCGGTGCGTACAGCACCGGCAGGACCGGTGGCGCGGCGCCGGCCGGCAATGACACGCAGAACGAACAGGCGGTCGAAGGACTGCCCGACGTGTCGTGATCGTCCTGGGCGTGGACGTGCGCCGAGAACGCCGTCAGCCACAGGCAGACGACCAGCGCCAGCAGCATGGCTTCGAGCTGCTGCAGCGATGATCGGCCTGGGATGGACAGGAATGCACCACGCATGACGCTGGAAGTCTCAGTCGGGATTCGCGCGGCCGTCAAGCGTTGTGTGCCGTTATTGCCCGGACGTGGCGTGGACACTACGTCAGTGCCGCTTTCGAGCCGACGCGAGAGAACGCTTCAGCGAGCAGCGGGGCCACGATCCGCGGCGGAAGTTCACTCGCTGCGGGCGCATCGGCACGCATGTGCGAAAGCACGATCGGAAACGGACGCCCGATGTCACTGGAGAAGATTTTCAGTTCGGACACCAGGCGCCAGTCACCGCCCGACGTTTCCAGTTCACGCAGGCGGTTGACGCTGTCGCGAAGCGGCTCGTGATCGAGCAGGCTGCCATTGCTGTCGAGCGTGAAGCGCAGTCCCGGCGGTCGCCACCGGGCTACCACATCGGCCCAGGCGTAGCCCGGATAGAACAGGTCGTAGAACCATCCTGACGCTGTTTCCACGGAAACCAGTTGCAGCCGCTGCTCATCGCGCCGGGCGCGAACGTGCGGCGAAAGGAGACTCTGACCCGAGAAGGGCTGACAGAAGGCCGGGGCACGCAGACTTCTGGCGATCGCCTGCTCGCACGTCACCAGCGGAATTGCATAGTGGACGAACCGCTCGTGCAGCAGCAGCCGCCCGATCGTACCGTCGCTGACCAGCTGGTCGCCGCGTGCCACCGACTCGATGCCGGGCAGACATTCCTCGCCAACGCTGTCCTGCAGCGCCAGCCGCACGCGTTCGAAACACTGTTCGTAGATCGCGCGTATCGATCTCCCCTGTTGCCGCATCCGTCCCATCGTGAGTGCCAGCGACTGAAACAGCTTTTGTGCGACCACATCGCCCCAGGCGTAGAAGTCACCGATTTCGGCGGCCTGCACGATGATCTGCCTGTGTCGCAGGGCAAGCGCCGGTTCCAGCAGCGTGAACACCGACAACACCCCGTCGACATCGACATGATTGTTCACCGCCAGCTCGAAACCTGCGACCGCACCGCACTCCACCGCCTGCATGCATATCTCGGTCGATGTGTCCGCCTTGAGCTGCGGCGGTGTGCGGTTGGGAACCCAATGGCTCAGCTCGAGATCGACACCCTCACGGAAGGAGTCGTCGGCACTGCCGTCGCAGAAAACGATGGACTGCGCAGCCGGACGGGCGATGCCTGGCTCGTCGATATGAAACTGCAAGATCCTGCCTCCTTCCCAAAGACTGGCCGGCAGGTTAGAACCTCAACCAAACCTGAGGTCAAGGATCACAACCATGGCGAAGCGGAAGATAGCGCTGCTGGCCGTCGGCGAGGTTGCGGCACGCAGTGGCGTGACGGTGTCAACGCTGCATTTCTATGAAGCGAAAGGCCTGATCCGCAGCGTGCGCAACGCCGGCAACCATCGTCGCTATCCCCGCGCCGTGCTGCGCAGGGTGGCCGTCATCCGGGTGGCACAGCGGATGGGGATCCCGCTGGCCGAGATTCACCGTGCACTGCGCAGCCTTCCCGACGAACGGACCCCGACAGCTGCCGACTGGGCCCGCATCTCGACGCAATGGAAGGCACGCCTCGACGAACGCATCGAGGCGCTGGTGCGGCTGCGCGATCAACTCTCCGGCTGCATCGGCTGCGGCTGTCTTTCGCTGCGGGCCTGTCGTCTGCGCAATCCGGATGACTCCCTGTCCGCCGATGGCTCGGGCGCGCGACTGCTGGAATCGGAAAATCTGCGAAAGGCGTGATTCGGTGTGAGTACGCCGGCGAGCCTGCATCAGGCTCAGCACACCGGGACTGTCCACGATCACGGCACCGGCACGATCGCGACATCGACACGCGCATGCTCCAGCACGAAGCGCGTCACGCCGCCGAGTACCTGTTCCGCCAGCCACGACCGGCCCTGTCTGCCCATCACGATCAGCGTGCAGCCCAGATCGTCGGCGCGCTGCGGGATCAGCAGGCGCGCGTCGCCGCGCTCCACCCGCTTCACGATCGCTGCATCGCTGGATCGCCCCAGCAGCGCCTGCATGGCGTCATTCGCCTCTTCTTCCACGCTGCGGCAGTAGGCTTCGATGGCTTCCGCAGAAGTGCCGGCGGTGCGCAGATACCCTTCCATGGGGCAATCGAAAGCGTGATAGACGTGCAGCGTGGCATGCGGCGCCAGCGTTCGGGCGAATGCCAGCGACGGTGGCGAATGATCGGAGAAGTCCACCGGCACGAGCACATGGTCGTACGCAATCGCGGCATCCTGTCTCGCCAGCAGCAGCGGCCGCAGGATGCGACGTACGATGCGTTCGGCGGTGGAACCTAGGATGAAATCCCGCAGCGGATTCACGCCGCGCGGCCCCAGCACCAGCAGATCGGCCCCGGCACCCGCCGCGATGACTTCCTTGCTGACATCGCCTTCCCGGATGATCCGTGCACCGGTCACGCCCGAATCCGCCATGACATCCTCCGCAAGCGAGGTCAGCCCTGCGTCGGCATCCGCGAGGATACGGGTTCGCAGGGCTTCGACGCTCGCCGCGTCCCTGCGCCAGCGCCGTGCGGACGTTGCATCCAGGACGTGCAGCAACTGCAACGCGGCGGCATGATCGCGCGCCAGAAATCCGGCACGACGCGCCGCGCGATGCGCCGCGAACGAAAAATCCGTCGCGGCGACGATGGTGCGAATGGTCATGGGCGACCTCCTTCCGGGGCGATCCGGTTCGTTGCCAGCGGTCGCGACTGCCCGGACCGGCGCCGTCGCAGGGCGCGCTGCACGGCCTTCTCGATCTCGGCCATGAAAAAGACGAAGAATCCCGCGCCCAGCACGTGCAGCCATTCCTCGCCCGTGAGTCCGGTCGAACCGAAGACGCCCTGCAGCGGCGCCGCGTAGGTATACGCGATCTGCAGCAGCGCAGACAGGCCGATCGCCGCGAGCACGTAGCGATTGCCGAACAGTCCCTGCCACGACAGCACCGATCCGTAGATGGACCGGCTGTTCAGCAGGTAGAGCATCTCGCTGAACACCACGGCGTTGACGGCCAGCGTGCGGGCGACTTCGACGCTCGCACCGCGCTGCATCTCCCACAGGAACAGGCCAAGCGCTCCGATCATGATCAGCACCGACACCATCGCGATCCGCCAGATGAAGAAGCCGGACAGCAGGCGATCCTGCGGATCGCGCGGCGGACGGCGCATGACATCCGACTCGGCCGCCTCGAAGGCCAGCGCCACGCCCAGCGTGCACGAGGTGACCATGTT
>CAZBKC010000125.1:0-8491 GCA_964492345.1 uncultured Steroidobacter sp.
CGCCGGCTCGAGCATCGCGCCGAGCTCGATACCGTCATCGAAGGGGTGTTCCGCGAGCACACCTGCAGCGAGATGATCGAATTGCTGGAGGCGAGCCAGCTGGCCTGGGCCAAGGTTTCGACCATCGATGATCTCGCGCGACATCCGGCGCTGCGGCGCGTCGCCGCGCACGCGCCGGGTGGCAGGTTCGACGTTGCCGCATCGCCGCTGCACGCGGAGCTGCCGCTGCGCGAAGTGCCCGCTCTGGGCGCGCACACGGAACACATTCGCAGGGAGTTTGCGCGCCCGTGACCGATTCGATCATGGATCCTGCTGCATGGGTCGGGTTGACGAGCGGCGCCGAGGCGCGCGTGGACCGGCATCGCATGGCCGATTTCGATGTGCTGATGGGGCGTTCGCCAGGTCCGGTGGCCGCCTCCGGCTTTCACTGGACGCTGTTCGGCCGGCTCTCGGCGGACTTGCGCCGGGATGGTCACCCGCGACAGATGGAGCCGCTGCCGCCACTGGCGTTCGAGCGGCGGATGTGGGCCGGTAGCGTGATCGCCTGGCACTTGACGCTCAGCGCTGGCCATACCGCGAGGCGCAGCACGCGAGTATCGAGAGCCGCGATGAAGACCGGACGCGGCGGCCCCATGCTGCTCATCTCGCTCGAACACGACCTGGAAATCGAGGGCCACGGACTCGCGATCGAGGAACGGCAGGACATCGCTTTCCTCGAAGGCAAGGCGTCCGTGCCCGATGGTCCCGCAGAACCTCTGCCCTTTGCCGCCGACTGGCGGGCGCCGCTGCGGTTCGACGAGGTCACGCTGTTTGCCTATTCTGCGCTCACCTGCAACATGCATCGAATCCACTACGATCATCCCTATGCGACGACGGCCGAAGGCTTCCCGGGGCTCGTCGTGCACGGACCCTTGCTCGCTACTCATCTGATGCACGCTGCAGAGAGCCACGCGCCGTGTGCAGGCCGGCTGCGCCGCTTCGAGGTCCGCGCCAGACGTCCGGTGTTCTGTGCTCGGGCGCTGATGATGATGGGTGCCCGTACCGACGTACCCGGTGAGCTGCAACTCGCGCTGCTCGATGAAGGGGGACGGATCGCAATGACGGCGCTCGCGAAGTTTGACGTCATCGGCTAGATGGCGATCACGAGCGGGCAGTACGTCATGACGAACTCGTCATGGCGTGGCAGGAGTGCGCGGCAGGAGGAGGATCTCGATGTGCGATCATGCTGATACTCGCAGAACCGGGTGGCGCGGCTGGATTCCGCTGCCTGCGACACAGCCGATGGTGTCGACGGAGCCCTGGATGGATCTATCGCATCCGCTGGATGAGAACGCGCCCAACGCTTCCATCTTCCCCAGGCCACGCTTCCGGCGGATCAGGACGATGCCGGCGGATCCGATGAACGTCACGGAAATGCAGATGGTGGTACACACCGGCACGCATGTAGACGCCCCCTGCCACTTCTTCGAGGATGCGCCGGGCTTCAGCGATATTCCGCTCGATCGTCTGCTCGGCGCGGGCGTCGTGCTGGATATCGAAGGTGCGCCCTGCCTGGCGATCGACGCAGCGATGCTCGAGGCCAAGGGTGGCGCGATCGAGCCCGGCGACATCGTAGCCCTGCACACTGGCTGGTCCGAACACGCCGGCACTGCGCTGTACGGCAGGCACCCGTATCTCACGGCCGATGCGGCGCAATGGCTGGTGAACCGCCGCATCAAGCTGCTCGCCTGCGATTGCTCCTCCGCGGACCTGCCGATCCCCGAACGCAAGCCGGGGTTCGATTGGCCCGCGCATCACATTCTGCTCCGCCACGGCATTCTCATCAGCGAACACATCACGGGTCATCGGGCCCTGGCCGGCCATCGCGCGGAATTCGTCTTCAATGCCCTCAAGATCAGGGGCTCGGACGGAGCGCCGGCGCGTGTGCTCGCGCGGCGGTTACGGCCGGTGAATGACTAGTCGTGGCGCAGGATCAGGCAAGACCGAGTGCTTGCCCTGTCAACGCTGGCCACAAGGCGACGAACCTGCAGAACCTACCATCGGCTCGAACGGAAGAGTCGCGTCGCATCGCGTCGAGCAGCCACCTGAGGTGTTGTCTCTCATGCCGACCCATTACCAGCATTTCATCGACAATCGTCACGTCGCCGCATCGGACGGTAGCAGCATACCGGTCATCGATCCGTCCGACGGTATCGAGTTCGCGCTGATTGCTCGCGGCAACACTGCAGACGTCAATCGCGCCGTGGCAGCCGCCCGCGCTGCGTTCGGCGAGCAGGGTCGCGGTCCCTGGGGTCGGCTTGCGCCGATGGAGCGCGGCCGCCTGCTCGCGAAGCTCGCCCAGCTCATCGATAAGCATCGCGACGAACTTGCCAGCCTGGAATCGCGCGACACCGGCAAGCCGACACGTCAGGCGCAGTCCGACGTAACGGCACTGCTGCGCTACTGCGAGTTCTACTCGGGTGCGGCCGACAAGTTCTATGGTGACGTCATTCCGTATCCGGACATCTATGCCGTGTTCGCGTTTCGTGAGCCGCACGGCGTCACCGGTCAGATCGTGCCATGGAACTATCCGATCCAGATTCTTGGCCGCAGCTGCATGCCTGCACTCGCCGTCGGCAATGCATGCGTCGTCAAACCGTCGGAGGATGCCTGTCTGTCGGTGTTGCGCGTTGCGGAGCTGGCAGCCGAAGCAGGCTTTCCGCCCGGCGCCATCAATGTCGTAACCGGCTATGGCTACGAGGCGGGCGCCGCACTGTCGGCGCATCCGGATGTCGATCACATCTCGTTTACCGGCTCGCCGGACGTCGGCAAGCTCGTCGCGCGCGCCGCTGGCGAGCACCATCATCCGGTCGTGCTGGAACTCGGCGGAAAGTCGCCGCAGATCGTGTTCGCCGATGCCGATCTGGACGCTGCATTGCCGGTGATCATCAACGGCATCATCCAGAATTGCGGCCAGACCTGCGTCGCGGGCAGTCGTCTTCTGGTCGAGCGCAGTGTCTACGAGCAGGTCATCGAACGGCTGGCGGCCAAGTTCCGTGCGCTGGTTGCCGCGCCGGCGAACCGCGATCCGGACCTCGGGCCGCTGATCCGCGCGACGCAACTGCAGCGTGTGCGCGATTTCGTTGCACTGGCCGAGCGCGACGGGATCGAGATCGCCTCCCGCGGCAGCGTCGCCGCGGACGCACCGCAGAGCGGCTTCTATCACCCACCCGTGTTGCTGCGCGACGTGCCCAGCGAACACAGTCTGGCGCAGGACGAGATCTTCGGCCCCGTGTTGTCGGCGATGGCGTTCGATTCCGAGGAGGACGCCATTCGCATGGCCAACGACACACGCTACGGTCTCGCGGCGGCGCTATGGACACGCGACGGCTCGCGGCAGCTACGCGTCGCGCGCAGGCTCGTCTGCGGCCAGGTGTTCGTCAACAACTTCGGCGCCGGCGGCGGCGTCGAGCTGCCACTCGGCGGCGTGAAGCACAGCGGTTACGGTCGCGAGAAAGGCATGGAAGCGCTGTACGGCGTGACGCGCCTCAAGACCATCATCGTCAAACACGACTGATCGAACCACGGCTCATCCGCAGCACAGCACCGCTGTTCACAGCTCCTGCTTGCCGGGAGCGCCTCGAGAGACAGGCGGTACGCGCCTCAGCCGCAGGAACATCCCGCTTCCGGTCAGCGCCGCGATGGCGCTGAGGATCAGAAAGGGAGTGAAGCTTGGGCCAAGCTCGAGGAACAGGCTCAACAGCAACGAACCCAACGACACGGACAGGGCAAGCGCGCCCAGAACCAGGCCCAGGACGGTGCTGTAGACCGCAAGGTCGAAGAACCTCATGACGACATACGCCAACAGATCTCCTTCCGATCCCAGCGCGAGCCCGAGCAGCAGCACGGCAAGACCGATCGCGGTCGGTGACGCTGAACCCGTTGCAAGGATGGCAAGACCGAGGCCGGGCAGTCCCAGAGAGATGGCCGCAACCGCGTACGTCGGAAAGCGATCGAGTGCGAAGCCGCAAAGCAATCGTCCGACGATGACGCTGAAGGCGAACAGCGAAATCGCCCAGGAGGCAGTGGTGGAGTCGAACCCCCTGCCGAGCAGGATCACTTTCAGCTGGGTGGTCTGCATCATGAAGGAGAGATTGCACAGCATCACCCCGGCGACAATCAGTCGAAAGGGGTGACTTCGCACGATGGCGCCATAGTCGCGCACGGAATCGCGACCCAGGAGCCCGGTAGTTTGGCGTGCGCCGGTGCTCGGCGGGATCAGCAGTATTGCGCTGATCCCTGCGACGGCGGTGCCTGCGGCGAGGGCGGCATAGCCGGCTCGCCATCCGCTGGCATCGATGAAACGGGACAGGAACGGTACGATGGCTGCGCGTGCTGCGGGTGCTGCGCAGGCGGCGATTGCGAGCGCTACGCCTCGTGCCCGATCGAACTGTTGAGCGATCAGGCGACTGTAGACCGCTGGGCCGGTGGTGCTGCCGACGACGGTGATCTGAACCAGGAACAGCAGGAAGTACAGGCCGAGGGCGCCAGTCATCGTGCCCAAGCCAAGGAATACGACAGGCGCGGTGACGACACCCACCAGAGCCATCCGTCTCACCCCGATCAGGTCGGTGAATCGTCCGGCAATGGGTTGGCACAATATACCGAACAACGCCGCCGAGCTGACCAGAGCGATATCCGAGCTGGACCAGCCAAACTCATCGATCAGATGCGGCGTGAAAATATTGGCTACGTAGTTGACGAGTGAATATCCCGCCGCTTGCCCGAGGCTTGCAGCGCTCAGAGGGCGCCAGTTCGTACGCAACTCGCCGAAATACGTCATCCGGCCTCGCTCATGTCATGGAGAGGTGCAGTGGTACCTGACCACGTCAGAGGTAGTGCCGCGTGTTTCCAGAACGCAGTAATCGAACCTGGGCGTGGATCGCCTGCCGTTTTCTTCGCCGAATGCCGGCAGGATGACAAACCTGGCAGGTCGGGACAACCGATGCACGTCGATGCCCCTTCACCATGACGGCAGCAGACAAGGTCGCATGCATGCCGGGTCATCGACGCCGCAGAGAGACACGTTGGCAGGCGTTGAAAGAGTTCTTCAACAGCCCCGGACTCTGGCTGCAATGCTCAACCTCTGACGAAGGCGGCCTCCATGACAAACGAATACCTCCCGCCGATCGGCAGTGCTTAACTGCTCGAGGTCGTAATGTCGCGGGTAACTCTCTCCGGTTCGCACCCTGCGTGTTGCACGACCGGATAGACGCGACACAGAACGTACTGGAGCACATCCGCCGATAACACATTTTGTGATCGTCAGCGCCTTGCGTTCAAGAAGCTGCAGGGCACTCCGAGAAAGGGGGAAACAGAAGATGATCTCTGCACGAGGCATATTGATATACCGCTACACGGCTGCGACTTGCGCCGTCGCCTTGCTCCTGACGACGCCTCCCGCTCATGCACAGGAGGGATCGAAAGGCTCTCTTGAAGAAATCGTCGTCACCGCCCGCAAGCGGGAGGAATCGATCCTGAAGGTGCCGGTCATCGAGAGCGTGCTGACGCAGGAAAAGATGCAGAGCTTTGCTGTCGATGACTTCCAGGATGTCATCGCCAAGATCCCCGGTCTGCTGAGCGGCAACGCTTCAGTGACGATCGGCGAGCAGGTGTCGTTGCGCGGCGTCGGCTCCAACGCGGTGGAGCAGGGCGTCGACCAGTCGGTTTCGCTCAACATCGATGGACTGCAGATCACCCATGGCATGGCATTCCGCGCCGCCACGATGGACATCGCCCAGGTCGAAGTCTTCAAGGGTCCGCAGGCCCTCTACTATGGCAAGAACAGCACCGCCGGCGTGATCGCCTACCGCTCGGCTGATCCCGGCAGCACGTTCGAGCTCAACGGGCGCTACGGTTATGAAACGGAAGCGGAGGAGAATCGGGCCGAGTTCGTCGCTTCCGGTCCGGTGACCGACACATTGGGTCTGCGTCTGGCCGGGCTGTACAGCAAGTCGGACGGTTTCTTCTACAACAAGGCCGAAAGCCTGCCGGATTCCGGTGCCGTGACTCCGCGCTACGACCGATTCGGCGGTGGTGAGAGCTATCTCGTCCGCGGGACGGTGCTATGGCAGCCGGCGGACAATTTCACGGTCAGACTGAAGGCCAATCTCGCCAATGACGAAGTGCATCATGGCAACAGCACACAGATGGCGAGCTGTCCGGACGGCAATGGCGCCGTGGTCGTCCGGCCCGGCTTTCCAGACGGCATTCCGTTCTATCCGCCATCCGAAACCTGCAAATACGACCGGACTCTTTACATCGTCGACATGGACCCGGCAGCCTTCCCCGGCATCCGCAACAACGGCAGGTCCTTCACGGACCTGGAGCAGAAGTTCGGCACGCTGGAGCTGAACTACGACATCACGCCGGAAATTGCGCTGAGCTCGACGACCGGCTACTACCGGTTGGATGCCGATGCATTGATGAACGGCACTGCTACTGGCTATGCCGGGCCGTCGCTCACGGCGGACAACATCTTCCAGCGTCACGAGAATACCGAGGAGCTGCGCCTGTCATCGGATTTCCGCGACTCCCCGGTGAACTTCACCCTGGGCGCCTACTACCAGGACGGCGAGATCTCCAACGAAGTCACGCTGGGTGGCAACACGCTGTACTACCCGCCGGCCACCTTTCCGATCCAGCCTGGCGTCCTCTCCAAAGGGATCAGTACCATCGACATCGAGTCCATCTCGGCCTTCGGCCAGCTGCGCTGGCAGGCGCTGGAGCAACTCGAAGTGGCGGGCGGTGTGCGCTGGACGGATGAGAAGCGCGAGCTCGATGTGTTCAATCTCCTGACAGGCACTGCCGTCGCGCTGGCGCCTGGATCGGATCGCATCTCCTCGAGCAACTGGTCGCCGGAATTCACCCTCACCTATACGCCGACTGATGACTTCACCGTCTTCGGCGCGTACAAGGTGGCCTACAAGTCCGGTTCATTCAGCATCGTCACTCCGGCCGCCCCCGGCGATGACAAGAGTTTCGGCGACGAGAAGGCCGAGGGCGGCGAAGTCGGTATCAAGTCGCGCTGGCTCGAGCGGTCGCTTGCGTTGAACGTCGGCAGCTACTACTACGTCTATAGTGGACTGCAGACCGGCGTCAACGAGCCGGTTTCCGGCAGCGGACTGCCCATACTGCGGACCATCAACGCCGGTAAGGGCGAAGTCTATGGTCTGGACATGGACCTCACATACCGGCCGGCGTCGATCGCCGGGCTGGGCTTCAACCTTGCCGCCAACTGGAACAAGACCAAGTTCCTGGAACTGAACAACGTTCCCTGCTGGGGCGGGCAACTCGTTTCGCAAGGCTGCGACCAGGTCCTCAATCCGAACACCGGCCGTTACACCTCGCAGGATCTCAGTGGCATTCCGTTCGTGCGCGCACCTGAATGGCAGGTCAATTTCGGCTTCGACTACGAGTTCCAGATCGGCAGCGACATGCGACTGGTGTTCGCCAACGACAACCAATACGTCGACGACTACCTGGCCATTCTCGGCAAACGCCCGGATTTCTACGTGTCCAGCTATGTGAAGTCGGACGTCAGTCTCACGTTCTACGGACCCGGCGACAAGTGGGACGTTGGCTTTGTCGCCAACAATGTCCAGAACGAAATGACCCCGGGCTTCTGCAACGCCTTCGACGCGATGGCGGCGACCCTGCAACCCTCGCTGTCCGGCGGCACGACGCGCAACGCCTCGGGCGTGGCGGAAGTCGGCTGTGCTTACTCGCGTGGCCGGTCGATCTGGCTGCGGGCTGGCTTCAGCCTCTGACCGCAGCGGAAGCCCGGCGGACGCGAGTTCGTCATCTCTGCAGTCGGCTGTCGCCGGCTGCAGTGCCAGGGAACTCGGCAACGTCGGAAGACTGCATTGCGCACAGCGTCGTACCGCCGTTCGCAGCGCGTCCACTTATTTGCAGCGCATCCAGTAGAGAATTGAACGGAGTTGCGATCATGGCTCAAAAACCGATTTTCACGAGCAGGCATACGATTTTTCACGGCTTCGGCCGCCGTGATATCGAAACACCCCCCGGCATCCAGCCGTTCACCTGGTGGGGCTCGCAGGCGCTCACCATGCCCGACGGCGTGCAGGAGACGAACGTTCGCCTGCAGGCTGAAGACGGTGGTCACTCGGGCGGCATTCTCTATCGCCGGGGCGGCGAGAAAACCGTCATCGTGTTCAATCATCCGCGAGGGGATTTCGCCAACCACTATCTGATTCCCGCGCTGCTCGAGAGTGGCTACGCCGCCTTCGGCGGTCAGACGCGCTATCTGGGAAACGACATCAACCTGGTTCATGAATGCCTGATCGCCGACCTGGCCACACAGGTCCGGTATCTGCGGGCGGAAGGCTTCGAGAAGGTCGTGTTCTGCGGCAACAGCGGCGGCGGACCGCTCTCGACGTTCTATCAGGCGCAAGCCGTAACCAGGCCCCCGCACCGGTTGACCGATACGGCG
>CAZBKC010000126.1:0-8409 GCA_964492345.1 uncultured Steroidobacter sp.
TCTTCTCGTCGGCCGGCACGTTCTCGTCGAACAGCCGCACGCCGACATCGAGCAGCTGATCCTCGGGAATCTCGGTTGCCGCCTGGATGGCGTTGACCCGCGGCTGCGGCCGCGTTTCATGCATCACGCATCCGCTGCATGCCAATGCCGCCAGGGCAACCAGCGGCGCAAGCCGCTGCAGGGAGAACTGTCGCAAGGATCCATTCATGGGATTCAGCTCATCTCGTCGGAATCAACTTCCTTTCTTGTACAGCCGATATTCCTGCCAGAGCTTTTCGCGCAGCTCCGGATCGGTTTCCGCCATCGCCGCTTCACGCAGCTGTCGTGCCACAACGTCGTCGTCGCTGCCGTCCGGAATATCCGCAGGAACGGTATTGGGTCCGCCACCGCCCCTTGGACCACCGCCACCGACGCCGCCACCGCCACCCTGGCTGCCGCCCTCGGAGCCTGTACCCTGCGACCCGGCGCCCTGGCCGCTGCCCTGACCCTGGCCCTGGCCTTGTCCTTTCCCGCTTCCGTTGCCGCTGCCGTTTCCCTGGCCATTACCCTCTTCGCCAGAGCCTGAGCTGCCGCCGGCACCGGATTCGTCACCCATTCCCGCAGCCGAGCCGCCACCGCTGCCCGATCCACCGCGTCCACCACGTTGACCGGCGATCACGGCCTGTTCGTCGCGGATACGGCCATCGAACACGCCCAGCGAGATATCGAACTGCTTGTCGATGTGGGCCATGCGTTCGGATGTGGTCATCGGACCACTGCCGCCGGAACCGCCGCGACCGCCGGACTGCCCGGTGCCATCGGGCGACCCCGCACTGCCACCACCAGCGCCGCCACCACCCGTTGCGCCACCCGAATTGCCCCCACCACCGCCGCCGCTCGGCGTGAAGACCGGCGTGACTGCGCCAGGCACGCCAGCCGAGACGGTGACATTGGGTCCACCATCACCCCCGGTGCCGCTCGAACCGCCACCCGCCGCTGCGCCGGCCGAACCAGCCGAGCCCGCAGCACCGCCGCCGTTCTGGCCTCCATTCGAGCCGCTGGCAGCACCACCCTCGCCACCGCCGGATTGGCCGCCCTGACCATCGCCGCCGGCCTGACCCGCTGAACCGGCGGCACCTGCACCGCCCTGGGATCCACCGCCAGTCGACTGCGAACCGGCGCCGTCTGCTCCACCTTGGCCTCCCGAAGCGCCACCGGCAGAACCCGCGGCTCCGCCCTGTGCTCCGCCACCGGCAGAGGCCGACTGGGCGCCCGCGCCGTTCGCTCCACCTTGACCTCCACCCGAAGTACCGCCCGCGGCGCCAGCAGCTCCGCCCTGTGCTCCGCCGTCACCGCCGGCAGCAGCACCCGCATCGGTTCCCGGGCCGTTTGCACCGCCACCCGACTGTCCGCCTCCCGCGGAACCCGCCTGACCGCCGCTGGCAGCCCCAGCCGCGCCGCCACCCATCTGTGCGGAAGCGCCGCCACCAGCGGCTCCGCCCATGCTTCCCGCGGCACCACCAGCGGCACCCGCGGATCCGCCCGTGTTTCCAGCGGCGCCACCGGCGGCACCTGACGATCCACCCATGGCACCCGCGGCGCCACCGGAGCTGCCGTCGCTACCGCCCGAGGCACCGCCCGCAGCCGTACTTTGTGCGCCGGCGGAACTGCTGCTCGAACTCTGGAAAATGCTTTCGTTGGCGGAGCTGCCGCCCGACGAGCCGCCGCCTGTGGAATCGGCACTGCTCTGGCCGTTCTGGCCACCCGATCCGGCACCACCGCCCGAGCTGCCACTCGGCAGGTCCATGCCCGGTGTGGGAATTCCTACCGAAGGTGCCCCGCCCCCTGCGGACGGCAGCCCCAATGTCGGCTGGCTGCTGCCCGAAGCGCCGCCCGCCTGGCCACCACTCTGGCCACCACTCTGGCCACCCGCACCCTGCGCACCGCCGAGTCCGCCTTCACCTTGCGAGCCGCCCGATGCACCAGGCATCCCAGACTGACCGCCGCCCGCTGCGCCGCCCGACGAATCGCCACCCGCGCCACTGGATGATCCGCCCGGACTGCCCGACGAGCCGCCGCCCTGCGATCCGCCGCCCTGGGCGCCCGACGAACCTCCTTGTGACCCCGACGACCCGCCGCTGCTTTGCGATCCGCCCGGCATCGAACTGGAGCTGCCGCCGGACGATCCGCCACCTGACGACGGCATCGATGGCATCGAAGGCATCGATGAAGAACTTCCGCCGGCGCCACCGCCCGCCGATCCGGACGATTGGCCACTGGAGCCGCCGGAACTGCCCGAACTCCCGCCCGGCATGCTGGAGCTGCTGCCACCGCTGGAACCGGACGAACCGGAGGAGCCACCTGAAGAGCCAGACGATCCGCCCGAGGGACTGGGCATGCCGGGAGAGGAGGGCATGCTCGAGGAGGAAGACGAGCCGGCGCAGCCGCCCATCAGGAATGCGGAAACAGTGCCGATGGCAGTCGCCTGCGCTGCAATCACGAGCAGGCGGTCGATTGCAGGGCTTCTGTTCATCGCACTCTCCGGGGAAATCAGGAACTCAGCGACGCTCGTGACGGGCCAGCGCTGCGGTCTGGGCTAGGGTGCGACCGTCGAGCTGAACGCGCGCTGATCATTGCAGTCCGCTCCTGATCACTCTGCTGCCCGGGTCCGTGCCGGTGCCACATCCGGATCGTCGTCGGCACCGACGAGGAACGAGCGGAGCTGGCTGGCGAGACGATCGCAGGCCGTGCTCTGCACAGGCGAGATGATGGGAATCGGCGCCACCGCGCCAATCATTACCGACGTACCTTTTACGTCGGTGGTCACCGTACCGGCGCTGACGCCATCGCGCAGATCCCATATCGTGGCTTCGTAGTCGGACTGCTTCTCCCACCAGCCGAGACCGAGACACCCCGCACCGCCAGGTCCGACCGCACACGCAATGCTGCCGCCGCCGTCGGTTTTCTGCGTCACTCCATCGACCCAGACGATGAAACGAACACCCAGCGAGCTGACCCGTTCCGCCACGCCCGGCCGCGACAGGAATTTCGTAAACGCCTGCGGGTTGACGGGCGCCGTGCTCGGCTCCAGCCATGGGTAGAACGCATCGACAAAGTGGTCGTCGGCGAAAACCTGGAAGGGCTTGTTGGCGACGTTGCTGCGCGGACTGACGTCCTTGCCTTTCTTCTTGGCCGCGGCGTGGTCGGCGGAGAAGGCTTCGCCAACGAGTTCGCGCTCGAGGCAGTCGAGGAACTTGTCTTCGGTGCCGGTCCCTTCGAGATGCGGCTTTGCCAGCAGGACGACCGCCTCGTTCGATGTGATACGCGTGGGCGCGTCACGGACTTCTTCGATCTTCGCAGTCATGCAACCGGTCAGCACGAGCGCGACGCAGGCAGCGGGCAGCGTGCGGGACATCTGGGAAAGGACGACGCCGTACAGCGTCGGCACGGCGTCCCCGATGCGGCCGGAATTCTCGGATGACATTGCAGACACTCTCCAGGAATTGAAGGATGGGTCCGTCCTGAAGCTTGGCTGTCGACTTCTCATCGTCTATTTGAGTGTCGACATTCCCAGATCTCGTTCGAGTATACGCCAAGGTTTGTGGAGGCAACGCCGGAAAACGCGCACACACGTTTCGGCTTTGGGCAGGCGCTGCGATTGTGACAATCGCAAGCGAGATCAGAGCAGAGGCAGTTGTTCCGGCCCGATGACCGGTGGCTTGAACAGCGTCGTGTTATGTATGAATCGTTCGCCGGTCCGCAGGCCGAATTTCCTGCAGGCGACGTTGAATCTCATGTTCAGGAGCCGGGCGTACTCACCCTCGCCGCGCTGCCGGACACCCCAGGCTGAATCGTAGTCGCGTCCACCCCGCAGCGATTGCATACGACTCATCACATGCTGCGCCATGAGCGGTTCGTGCGCCTGCAGCCATTCGCGAAACAGATCCTTCACCTCGTGGGGCAGGCGCAGCACGACGTAGCCGGCCGAACGCGCTCCGGCCTGCGCCGCAGCGGCGAGAATCTTCTCCACCTCGGAGTCGGTAAGGACGGGAATGACCGGCGCGACCATCACGCCGACCGGCACGCCGGCCGACGCCAGGGTGCGAATGGCTCGCAGTCGCGCCACCGGTGATGCAGTGCGGGGTTCGAGGGTGCGTTTGAGGTCACCGCTCAGCGTGGTGACGCTGACGAGCGCCAGCACCAGGTTGTGCTTCGCCAACGGCGCGAGCAGATCGATATCGCGCTCGATCAGGCTGCTCTTGGTGATGATCGAGAAGGGATGACCATGCCGTGCCAGTACTTCGATGATGCTGCGCGTCACGCGGTACTCGCGCTCGATCGGCTGGTAGGGATCGGTATTGGCGCCGATCGTGATCGGTAAGCATCGGTAGGAAGGCGCTGCCAGTTCTTCCTCGAGCAGCCGCGCAGCATCCTGTTTGTAGAAAAGCCGCGTTTCGAAATCCAGCCCTGGCGACAGGTTCAGATAGCCGTGCGACGGTCGTGCATAGCAATAGATGCAACCGTGCTCGCAGCCGCGATAGGGGTTGATCGACTGATCGAAGGGAATGTCAGGCGACTTGTTGCGCGAAATGATGGAGCGGGCCGGATCCGGTCGCACCGTGGTTTCGAGCGGTGGCAGCGGCTCGTCGAGACTTCCCCAGCCGTCGTCGACCGCCTCGCTGCGGGTCGACTCGAACCGGCCTTCGGGATTCGAGACAGCGCCGCGACCGGTGCGACGGACAGGTCGGGTGGGAAAGGTCATGACCGGATGATACTGGATATAAAACCAGTATCAATCCGCGGGCGGACTAAGGGCAATGTCACTTACTTGACGAGTTGACGGTTGACAGTTGGCGGTTGACGGCCAGAAAAATGCCTTCCTTTCCGACCGTCAACCGTCAACGGACAACTGTCAACCCGCTTAACTAAGCGCCATTGGGACTAAGGGTTCTCTACTAACCGCCAACCGCTAACCGCCAACCGCTTCTTTACTTACTAAGGGGCAACGACCTCGGCAGGAGTCGTGGCAGCGGAAATGCGCAGCGGTGTCCTGAACCGCACTTCCACCTGCGTCCCCCGCTCCGAAGTGATCTTCAGCTCTCCATGAAGCTGGCGCACGAATGCGTCGATCAGCGACCGGCCAAGTCCGGGCGTCTCGCCGCCGGCCGCGGCATCGAATCCGCGGCCGTTGTCGCGCACGAGCAGGAGCAGCATGTCATCAGACTCGCGTCGCACGATGACTTCGATGAGCCCGCGCTCGACACCGGTGAACGCATGCTTGTAGGCGTTCGTGATGGCCTCGGTCACCAGCAATCCGAGTGGCACGGCGATATCGGGACCGATCACTTCGTCCGGTGCCTCGACCGTCAGGTCGACTTCCTGCGTGCCGGACAGTCCGCCGCGCCGCAGTTCCGCGCACAGATCCTTCAGGAACCAGCGCAGATCCACTTCCTGAAGGTTCTCCGATTCGTAGAGGCGGCGATGCAGCGTCGCGAGTGCATTGATGCGGCTGCGAGCCTCGGCGAAAGCCGCTTCGGCGCGCGGATCGCGAATACGCCGCGCGTGCAGGTTGAGCAGGCTCATGACGAGCTGCAGGTTGTTCTTCACACGATGATGGATTTCGCGGACCAGGATTTCCTTCTGCGACAGCGATTCGCGCAGCTCCGCCTCGCGCGATTGAATCGTGTCCGCCATGCGACTGAAGGTTTCGCCAAGATTGCGGATTTCGGCCGGCGCTGCCACCACGCGCTCAGGCCGTACGCTGTGTCGTCCCGCCGCGTACGCAGAGGTGATTCGATCGAGATAGGTGATCCAGCGCACCACCAGGTGCTCGATGCCGAACCACACGACGACGATGGCGAGCGCCCACATGAGCAATGGCGTCAGCACGCCCCAGGCCACCTGCAGCGCCAGCGGGCCCAGAGCAGCAAGCACCGGCGTGCCGAGGATCACGAAGATGCGCCCGTCGAGCAGCGGACTGATCGCATACAGACGCCAGGTGCCGTCTCGTCCTCGCGCGGTGAACGTCTGCGTGCGCGCTCGCAGGTGCTGGTCGATGAGCTGTTCGCCGGGCAGACCTTCAAGCAGCGGTGCACGCTCGGCCTTCGAGGTGATCGGATCGCCTTTGCTGTCGAGCAGCGCCAGCGCCGTGTCCCCGGACGCCGCGCTCTGATAGCGGCGCGTGACCCAGTCGAGGCCGATGATGAGCGCGACGGACCCGTTGATCACGCCCTGTTCGTCCACCAGCGGGACAGCGGTCACCATGCCCCATTCCTCGAGCCAGCGGCTTACCACCAGATCGCTCACCACGAAGGCATCGCCGGACATCACGTCGCCGAACCAGGGCTCCTCGACCACCGTGATCACGGTTTTCATCGGCGCGGAACTGCAGGTCATGACGCCATTGGCATTCACGACAGTGGCGCCGGCGTACTGGTCCAGCCCGCCGATTGCGCGCTGCAGTGCACGTCGGCACGCGACACCCTGCCCCGCCCTGACATCGGGATGCGCGGCGAGACTCGTCAGGATTTCGCGCGACGCGGAGATCATGTTCTCTTCTTCGTTCGCCGCGAGTTGCGCTGCCTGTGCGAGGTTCTGTTGCAGGTAACGCAGGCTGCTGTTGTAACTGGAAACGGCCTGCAACACTGCAAGAACGCCCGGCGCGAGCATCGCAATGCCCACGATCAGCACGAGCCGCGGGCGCAGACCGGCATTGCGCCCCCACCATCGACGTGGCACGAGGACAGACTTGGAATGCTTCATGGCGGTGCGGCTCGAAGCAGCGCCCGCCGGTCAGGAGGCTTTGGCCCGGGTGGCCGCCGGACCGACACCGTTGCCGGCGCCATCCCTCGAACTGTGACTGGTCAGCTGCGCCGCATCCTTACCGAGCAGTTCGATGAGGCGGTCGCGTGCACGCGCAATGCGGCTCTTGATCGTCCCGACGGCGACCTGGCACACGTCGGCCGCCTCTTCATAGGACAGGCCGGTGGCGCATACCAGCAATAGTGCCTCGCGCTGATCGTGCGGCAGCTCCTGCAGGGCGCGGTTCAGATCGCGCAGATGCAGCCGCGCATCGTGAATCGGTGCAACGGACAACTGCGCTGCGCACACACCCTCGGGATCCTCGACTTCGAATTTGCGGTGACGCAGCTCGGAGTAGTAGCAGTTGCGCAGGATGGTGAACAGCCAGGCCTTCAGATTGCTGCCCTGCTGAAACTGATTGCGATTGGTCCATGCCTTGAGAACGGTGTCCTGGACCAGATCGTCGGCACGCGCCGCATCACCGCAGAGCGAACGGCCGAACGCACGCAGCGCCGGCAGCAATGCGGTGACCTGATCGAGAAAAGGATCGTTGGCAACCATGAAGCGCTCTCGCGGGCCGGTCAGGACCCGCGCTCCTTGTCTTCCAGCTGCTTCAGGAGTGCCTTGAACTCATCCGGCACCGGCTCCTCCATGACATCGGTGAACATGCGGCGCAGCCGGTTGCCCAGCCACTCCGGAACCTGCTCGCCGGGAGTCTCCCCTTGGCCAGGGGCGGCCTGGTCTGGCTTGGTCTTGTCATTCATGATCATGGCTACTGGAGGACGGGCGTCGCCTGCACGGGTGCCGATTTCAGGATCCCCAGCAACGCCGCGGGCCGGGAAAAGTTCCCCTTTGCCGGGAACCTTTGTACCACCTCAGACATAGTATCGGGCACGTCGCACGGTGCGAGTGTGCGCTCGTGACAGCCTGCGAATCCCTCAGCGAAAGAATGATGTGATGGAGTAGCCCCTATGGCCCTGGCTCACGCGATTGCCGAGCATCTGCCTTACTTGCGCCGTTACGCGCGAGCGCTGGCCGGAACGCAGCAGAGTGGTGACGCCTATGTGCGTGCCTGTCTCGAAGCCATCGTTGCCGATATGTCAGCGCTGGGCGATGACGCATCCCCGCGGGTCGCGCTCTATCGCCTGTTTCATCGCCTCTGGGACACCACGAATCTCGATGCCCGGCCTGCCGCGGGCTCGGGCCCTGTCGCCGCCGACAATGTCGAAAAGCGATTGAAAGAACTGACCCCGGCACATCGTCAGGCCCTGCTGCTGACTGCAATGGAAGGGTTCAGCCCTGGCGACACGGCGAAGATCCTCGGCGTCCCTGTCGATCAGGTGAAGACCATGACGGGTCAGGCCGTGCGTGAGATTTCGAGCCAGCCCAGCATCAATGTGCTGATCATCGAGGACGAACCCATCATCTCGCTCGATCTGCAAAGCATCGTTCGCGAGATGGGACACAAGGTCATCGCTACTGCGACGACACGCGATGAAGCCGTCCGCGAAGCGCGCCGTGCCGGGCCCGGCCTGGTCCTGGCTGACATCAAACTCGCCGATGGCAGCTCCGGCATCGACGCCGTGCGCCAGATTCTTTCGGAGGTCGAAGTCCCCATCGTCTTCATCA
>CAZBKC010000127.1:0-646 GCA_964492345.1 uncultured Steroidobacter sp.
TCTGCAGTATCCGCAGGCCGGCGACATCCGCTCGCCGGGCGGTCCGGGTCCGGACCAGGAAATCCGCTGGTTCGACTACTGGCTGAAGGGCATCGACAACGGAATCATGCGCGAGCCGCCGGTGCGCTACTACCGCATGGCCGGCGCACGCAAAGGCGAGCCCAGCGCGGGCAACGAATACCGGACAGCCCGCAACTGGCCGCCGCAGTTCGCAGCGACGCATTACTACCTGCAGCCGGATGGCAATCTCTCGACGCGCAAGCCACGCGCGCGCGACACGAGCACCACCTACGACTTCGATCCGCAAAATCCCGTGAAGACCTCGGGCGGCGCGAACCTGACGTTCGATCGCGGGCCGATGGATCAGCGCGCCGTCGGCCAGCGCCAGGACTATCTGAGGTTCTCGACCGAGCCCTTGTCCGAGGCCGTGGCCATCACCGGCCCCGTGACTGCCGACCTGTGGGTGGCCACCGACGGTCCGGACACCGATTTCATGGTCAAGCTCGTCGATGTCTATCCCGACGGCTACGAGGCCCTGGTGCTCGATGCGCCGATCCGCCTGCGTTATCGCAACGGACGCATGAAGCCTGCAGACGTGAAGATGATGACGCCGGGCAAGCCGGAGAAAGTCACCATCGACCTGTGG
>CAZBKC010000127.1:656-8398 GCA_964492345.1 uncultured Steroidobacter sp.
CCTGTGGGCGACTTCACTGCTGTTCGAGAAGGGACATCGCATCGCCCTGCATGTGACCTCGAGCAACCATCCGCGCTTCGACGTGAACGACAACAGCGGCACTGCGCCGGGCGAGTCGCCGCAGTTCCGGGTGGCGAAGAACACGGTGTACTTCGACAGACGCCGACCGTCGGCGCTGGTGCTGCCGGTGACAGCGCCCTGAGGCTCGCTGCTTCGCTTCCAGTGGCCCGGGGTTCAGCCTGCCACTAGAATCAGCCGGATGAGCTCCGCAGGATTCATCGAAAAGAGTTTCATCTCCGCCGAATCCCTGCTGCGCGATTCGCTCGAACTCGGCGTGCAGATCGTTCGCAGCGGCTTCAATCCCTCCTTCCTCGTCGGGATCTGGCGGGGTGGGGCGCCGATCGGTATTTCGGTGCAGGAAGTGCTGGAGTACAACGGCATCGAGTGCGATCACATTGCCATCCGCACCTCGTCGTACGCGGGGATCGACAAGCAATCCAGGACAGTGCGCGTGCATGCCATCGACTACCTGGTGTCGCAGCTGACGTTCGAAGATCGCCTGCTGCTGATCGACGATGTCTTCGACTCGGGCCGCAGTCTCGAAGCCGTCGTTGCCGATCTGCAGCGTCGCTGCAAGCGCAACCTGCCGGGCCAGATCCGCATCGCCACCGTCTACTACAAGCCCGCGCGCAACCGCAGTTCGCTGACGCCGGACTACTACGTGCGCTCGACGGACCAGTGGCTGGTGTTCCCGCACGAACTGCAGGGCCTCACCCGCGAAGAGATCCTCAGATACAAGCCGGTGGACGAGAGGTTCTTCGAGGTGCGAGCGGAGAAGTAGACCGAGAGAAAGACGAGAGGCCGCAAAGACCGCATAAAAGAAGAACTCATGGATCTGAGTTCGGAAAGAATCCCTTCTTTTATGCAGTCTTTTGTGGCTCTTCTCTTGGCAGGCCCTGCGCACGGCTTACCTCTTGCAACTACCTGTGCCATCCTCCAGCCACTAAATGATCCGGGGAGCGTTCCGCGTGAGTGAACTGGCCAAGTACCTCGACGGCCTGATCTGGAGCCAGCCGCTGATCTATCTGTGCCTGGGAGCCGGCCTGTATTTCTCGATCCGTACCCGCTTCATGCAGGTGCGCGGATTCATGGAAATGCTCCGTCTCACGGCAGGAGGCAAGAAATCCGAAGCCGGTGTGTCTTCGTTCCAGTCGCTTGCCATGTCGCTGTCCGGCCGCATCGGCGTGGGCAATATCGCAGGCATCGCCACCGCCATTGCCGCGGGCGGACCGGGCGCGATCTTCTGGATGTGGACAATGGCGCTGCTCGGCGCCTCGACCTCCTACATCGAATGCACGCTGGCGCAGATCTACAAGCAGAAGGACGATCACGGTCTGTATCGCGGCGGTCCTGCGTACTACATCGAGAAGGGCATGGGGCAGCGCTGGTACGCTGTCATCTTTGCGATCTCCACCATCGTCGGCACCGGCCTGCTGCTGCCGACCGTGCAGTCCTTCGAGATCGCCAGCAGCGTCACGACCGCGTGGAGCATTCCTGCCTGGATGACCGGACTCGCCGTTGTCGTCGCACTGGGCGTGATCATCGTCGGCGGCGTACGTCGCATTGCCAGCTTTGCGGAGATCGTGGTGCCGTTCATGGCCTTCGGCTACATGATCGTCGCGATCGCCGTCATGGTGATCAACGCGGACAAGGTGCCCGCGATGTTCTCGCTGATCATCGACAATGCCTTCAATCCGGATGCTGCATTCGGCGCCATTCTCGGTCTCGCCATTCAATGGGGCGTGAAGCGCGGCATCTACGCGAACGAAGCCGGTCAGGGCACCGGCCCCCATGCCGCTGCGGCAGCAGAAGTCTCTCACCCCGCCAAGCAGGGCTATGTGCAGGCGTTCTCGATCTACTTCGACACGGCCATCGTCTGCACTTCCACGGCGTTCATGATCCTTGCGACCGGCAAGTACAACGTCATCAATCCGAATACCGGTGCCGTGCTGGCGGAGAATCTGCCGCGGGTCCCCGATGCGACCGGTGCGCTGGTCCCGGCGCCCGCCGGCTCCGGCTACACGCAGGCCGCGATCGAGTCGGTGTTCTCGGGATTCGGTGCCAGCTTCGTCGCACTCGCCATCCTGTTTTTCGCGTTCACGACCATCGTCGCCTACTACTACATGGCGGAGACGAACCTCGAGTACATCGCGCGCAACAAGGCGCCGGGCTGGTCGCTCATGCTGCTGAAGCTGGCGATCATGCTGTCGGTCGGTTTCGGCGCCGTGTGGAGTTCGGAAGGCGTCTGGGCGCTGGGCAGCGTGGGCGTCGGCATCATGGCCTGGCTCAACATCATCGCCATTCTGATCATCCATAAGCCGGCGCTCCTGGCGTTGACGGACTACGAAGCCCAGAAGAAAGCGGGCCTCGATCCGACGTTCGATCCCGACCGGCTGGGGATTGCCAATGCGGATCTGTGGAAGGAGATCGGCAAGAGTACGCGCAGCAGCAACGCGGTGGTGGGCGAGGCGAAGGGCGAGACGACGTAGCCGCAGTTATCTGATTTCCGGCGCCTGATCCGGGAACGCCGGAATCTTCTGCCCCGGATACCAGAACTTCAGGTGGCAGCCTTCGCACACCTGGTCCATGGTATCGCCAGCATCGACGATGGCTTGCGGGTCGCGCCTGTCGGCGGCGGCGACGAAGGCTTCGCCCACATCGCGCAATGCGAGGGCGAATGCAATGTAGGTCTGCTTGTCCTTGCGGATCGCTTCTTCCGATTCGGCAGCGGTGAGATTGCCCGGCGTACCGTGATCTTCGAGGCTGCGGCCTTCGCCGGCGACATGGCGATCGATCAACAACAGATTGGCGCCTTCGGTCAGCAGGATCGCCTGCTTGTGGACTTCGCGCCATTCCTCGTCGGTGCGCGGCTGCTTTTCTTCGATGCCTTCGGCCGTCTCCGTCGTGCTCACCGATTCCCAGAGGAAGTCGGCAGCGGGATCGACCATGTAGTTCATGATGTCCTGCACGCCGGCGACGGTCTTGACCGCGGCGGTTGCCGGGGCAGGAGGAGTGGCGGTCTCGGGAGCAGCGGTTGGCGGTGCTTTCTGCGAACACGCGCCCAGCAGGCCCGCGATGGCAAGGATCAGGACAGATGTCGAAATGTTCGCGCGCATCAAATGACTCCTGGGACTGCTGGTGTCGACCGGTGCGATCATCCTCGCGCCGTATTCTTTGTGTGGTCCGGGACGGACGGCGCAAGACTAGCCGCAACAGGCCCGCGGGCCATAGCGCTGCGCTGGAACTCCCGACGATTCTTTGCAGAGCCGTATGAGAAGCGGTTGGCGGTTAGCCGGAGCGCTGCCGCGCCTTTCGCACGACGGCGGACAGCGGCGTCAGTCCTCTGAACTATCCGCTAAGGACAATGGCGCTTAGTTAAGCGGGTTGACAGTTGTCCGTTGACGGTTGACGGTCGGAAAGGAAGGCATTTTTCTGGCCGTCAACCGTCAACCGTCAACCGTCAACTCGTTAAGTAAGTGACCTTGGCGCTAAGGAAGGTCTGATTTACTCGTCGCCCCCGCGAAGGCGGGGGCCCATCTTGCTGATTCGCATTTCCCTCCCCCCGCTGACGCGGAGGAGCGAGCCGAAGCGCATCCGAATTTCCCTCCTCCGCGTCAGCGGGGGAGGGCCAGGGTGGGGGCGCTCAGAGCAACGTTCCGCCGTCCACCTGAAATACCTGCCCCGTCACGAAGCCGGCGCGATCGGAAGCGAGATACAGGACGGCTGCGGCAATGTCGTCCGGTTTCGCGAGCGGGCGTTCGAGGACGCCGCTGCGCTGTCGCTTCGCCATGTCCGCCGGACTGACATTGCTGAACGATTTCCTGAAGAACGCATTGTCGGGATGGAAACGGCTGCCCTTGCTGAACGCCGCCGGATCGTCGGCAACGGTTCCATAAGGAGCGACGCAGTTGACCGTGATGCCGTGCTGGCCGACTTCCTTTGCGAGTACACGCGTGAAGCCATGCACCGCCGCCTTCGCCGCCGAATACACGGGAAGCATGTAGTCGCCGACCAGGCCGGCCGTCGAGCCGATGTTGACGATACGGCCGCTGTGGCGCGCCACCATGCGCGGCAGCACGGCGTGCGTCATGCGCAACGTCGTCATGAAATTCAGATCGATGTCGGCCAGCCAGGTATCCGGACTGGAATCGACGAAGAAACCTGCACCGACATTGCCGCCGACGTTGTTGACCAGAATGTCGATCGGTCCCAGAGCTTCGGCGGCAGCGACGATGCGCGCGGGCGATTGCGGGTCGAGCAGATCGGCGCGAACGAACACGGCCTGCTGTGCGCCGCGCGCCAGTGCATCGGCGATCAGGCGGCGACCGGCGTCCTCATCCCGGCCGACGGCCACGAGCTTCGCACCCTCTGTTGCGAAATCCAGCGCAATGCCGCGTCCGATATTGGCCGTGGCACCGGTCACGATGACGACTTTGCCGGCGAAGTTCAGGTTCATGGCGTGTGCTCCGATCTGTCTGTGCAGAGCATGCCAGAAATCGCATGGAACGCTGGATGGAAGTCATGATTCTGCGAGTGCAGAATGTGCAGCACGTATCTGTGATCGCCGCCACCTGGGTTGTTATTCATGCCGGCAACGATTTCCGTTCGACGTCTCGACGTATTCGACGATTCGGAGATCCGCGCGCTCGGTGACGTGCTCCTCGACTGCGTCGAAGGCGGTGCGTCGGTCAGCTTCATGTACCCGATGACGCGCGCGAAGGCCGATGCGTTCTGGCGCGATGTTGCCGACAGCGCCGGTCGCGGTGAGCGTGCGGTCTTTGCGGCCTACGACGATGGCGGGAGGATCGTCGGCACCGTTCAGATCCTCTGGGCGCAGCCGGAGAACCAGCCGCATCGCGGCGACGTCGCCAAGATGCTGGTGCATCGTCAGGCGCGGAAAGCGGGAGTCGGTGCGGCGCTGCTGGCGGCCGCCGAGCGCCATGCGCTGGAGAATGGCAGGACCTTGCTGGTACTCGACACTGCCAGTGCGGATGCCGAGCGTCTGTACGCCCGGCAGGGCTGGCAGCGCTGCGGCGTGATTCCCGACTATGCGTTGATGCCTGACGGCGCGCTCTGCGACACGATCGTGTTCTTCAAGTCGCTGCGCTGAGATTGATGTGGGCCTTCCTTTCCGACCGTCAACCGTCAACGGACAACTGTCAACCCGCTTAACTAAGCGCCATTGCCATTACGGAGCCAGCATCGCCCGCCTGCGACACTCCTTGAATCGCTCAAGCAACTGCGCATACGTCGCTTCTTCCGTCGGCCCCGCATCGAGCCACTCGAATGCCAGGACGTCGAGCTGGTCCTTCTCTGCCGTGCCGCCCTGGCCCATGTTTTCCTGCAGACGCCGCAGCTGATATTCGCGGCGCAGGGTGCGGTCCTCGGCGGGTGTCTGCGTGTCCGTGAGGATCTCCGCGCGGATGCAGAGCGTTCTCAGTGCCAGTTCGTTTGCGGCCGGATCGCCGTTGCCGGGATGCGCGAGAACATGCTTCAGCTTCGCGACGCCGTTGCTGGGCGATTGAGCAAGATTGGCGAGGTGTGTTTCCGCGACCTGCTTCAATGCATCGAGTTCTGCCGCGTCAGCATGCCGGGTCATCGCCAGGCGGTATGCCCGTACATGGTTTGCGGCGTCGAACAGACCCAGCCAGCCCTGTTCGGCATCGCGCGCAATCTGGCGGGCAACGGCCTGCCTGCAGCGATCGAAGGCGCGCTCGAATCGCGTGTGCAACGGGCGTGCATCGGATTTCGGCAACTCCTCGATCGAATCGAAGGCGAGCCGCAGTGCGGGTAGTTTCCTTGCGTTCTCGAGCAGCGCCTGATCGGTGAGGTCTGCAATGTTCTCCAGCTCCTCGCAAAGATCGCTCGCGCGGGACCTGTTCGCTTCCAGCGCTGCGGAGTGGCTGGCGAATTCCTGCTGGCGCCGCTGGAACAGCGCGTCACATTGCTCACGGAATTCCTCCCACAGCTTGCGATCCTCGTCGCGCGGCACCGGGCCGACCGACTTCCACTGTTCCTGCAGCCGCTTCACTTCGTCGATGGCCGCCCTGCTGTCCGGTGACGCCAGCAGTCCGCGCGCACGTTCGACGAGCGATTGCTTCGCTTTTACGTTGCGGGCATGTTCTGCATCGACACGGGTCTGGAGCGACGAGATCAGTTCATTGAACTTCCGCTGCAGATCCTCGCCCTCGGTGGCGTCGACGGGAGAGTGCTGGCGCCACAGTTGCCTGGCTTCGCGGACGGCGGTGATCACCGTCCGCCAATCCGGTTCGTCCCAGTTCTGTCTTTGCGCGAAGGCGAGCAGGCGCTCGAACAGCAGGCCACGCTGGCGCAGGTTCTCGCGCTTCGCCTGATCCTGTGCTTCGAAGTACTCGCGGCACGGTTGAAACGCCTTCTGCGCAGCTTCGTGGAAGCGTTGCCATTCCGCCTCTGTGTTCTCGCCTGCGCCCCTGCTCAGGGTGCGCCACTGTTCCTGCAGATCCTTGATCTGGCCGGCCAATGCCGTGGGATGCAGCGTCGCGCCAACGAGCGACTCCATCTGTTCGATGAGTTCGATGCGTTTGGGTGCAACCGAGAAACTCTTCCAGTCCTTCAGCTCCTGGAGTTTCTCGTCGAGTTGCCTGAGCTGGGCGGCGAGGTGGGGCGGCAGCGGCGGGGCGGTAGCGAGTTTCTCGTCTATCGCGCGACGCAATCCCGCGGCAGTCCTGCTGCTGCCTGCGGCCAGCGCGCCATGCGCCTTGCGCAGCAATCCACCGATCTGCCCCAGTGCACGTGCCTCCGCGTCGCGTTGCTCTGCCTTCGCTCTGCGTTCCTCTTCCAGTATTCGCGCCTGCTCGGCTGCGGCCGCTGCCGCTGCCTGTTCCTCCTGTTCGCGCCTGGCTAGCGCCGCGGCGGCCGCATTGGCTTCGGCCAGTTCGCGTGCCGCCTGCGCGGCGATCTGCCGCAGGTGCTGTGCAATGACTTCTCGCGCGCGATCGATCGCATGCTGCGTTGCCTCGGCGATCGCAGGCTCTGCGCCCGCTGCCACTGCGCTCCAGCGACTTTCGAGCTGCTCCAGCGTCGGCATGAAGAGCGCGTCATGGGGTCGCCGGCTGTGGCGCTCGATGTCGGCGGACAGGGAGGCGATCTGCGCCTGTTGCTGCTCGATCTCACGCTCGCGCGCCAGCAGGGCGTCGCGTTTGCGCGTCAGGATCTTGTAGACGTTCTTGTCGTTGCCGCCGCGGGCAACACGGATGAGTTTGCGGATCTGCTCGGGCTCGTCGATGGCCTCCGCGGCCAGTTGTCTGATGCGGGTGGATGTCCCTTCGGTGACGAAGGTTGCGACAGTGCGGAAATCGCCGGCTGCAATCGCTGCCCGTAATTTCTCCTCCTCCTGCGCTGCCAGCAGTGCGGGCTCGGGAGGCGGGGGTGCAGCGGCGCGCTCAGGCGGTTTCGCGGCAGTTGCAGGAGGCGCCTTGCGAAAGCGCGAGAAGAACGACATCGATCGAATCCTGGACTGAACGGGTGGCCGGCATTCTAACGGTGGCCTGTTGCAAGGAGGTGCTTCTGCCTGTGGGTCAGGCTTTCAGCCTGACATTCCTGAGGCCGGCTGGGAACCGCGCATTCGCGCAGCGGCTACGGCGCACCGCTAAGGACAATGTCACTTACTTAACGAGTTGACGGTTGACAGTTGGCGGTTGACG
>CAZBKC010000128.1:0-8381 GCA_964492345.1 uncultured Steroidobacter sp.
GCTGATGGCGGCGAGCGCCGTCGTCAGCACCCCGTTGATCCTCGCGGCAATGCACGCGATGACAAATCAGTAGCGGACGTCAGGAAACCGCACGCTGCCGTCAAGAACTGTCGCGATAGCGCTGCGGTTAACTGTTGCGTAACTCCCGTAACGTTGAGTTACGGCATCGCGATGGACAGGCTCTGCGCTCCCAACCGGAGACCCGTTCATGATCGCCTCTTCCGCCCGGCGTGCGGCGCTGCATCGCAGCCTGTTCGCCTGCTCAGCCCTTGCCCTCACCTGCGTCGCCCTCGGCGCCGATGACAACGAAATCCTCGATGAGGTGGTGGTCTTTGCCCGCGGCGAGGCCCTGATCGGCAGGGCCGATGCGTCGAGCGAGGGCGCAGTCGGCGGCGCGGACCTGTCGGTTCGCCCCCTGTTGCGCGTGGCCGAACTGCTGGAGGTCGTTCCGGGACTGATCGCTGCCCAGCACTCAGGCAGCGGCAAGGCCAACCAGTACTTCCTGCGCGGTTTCAATCTCGATCACGGCACCGACTTCACGACCTACATCGACGGCGTGCCCATGAACATGCGCACCCACGGCCACGGCCAGGGCTATCTCGACGTGAACGGCCTGATCGCGGAAACCGTCGACCGCATCGACTACCGCAAGGGCACGTACCGCGCGAATGCCGGCGATTTCTCGATGGCGGGCTCGGCCTTCATGTCGACCGTCAACCACATCGACCCCTTCCTCTCCGCCGAAATGGGCAGCTACGACTGGCAACGCCTGGCCGGCGGCGGCTCGTTCGATGCCGGCGAGGGCACATTCACCTTCATGGGACAGCTCAAGACCTACGACGGCCCGTGGGAACTGGCCGAGGATCTCAAGCACGCATCGGCCTGGGGCAAGTACGCACGCGAGACTTCACTCGGCGCACTCGAGCTGAGTCTTTCCGGCTATCACGCCGAGTGGGACCCCACCGAGCAGATTCCCGAGCGCGCGATCGGCACCAGCGTCTGCGGCGATGAATTCTGCTCGATCGACCCCACAGCCGTCGGCGAAACGCTGCGCTGGATCGGCGCAGCCAAACTGACCGGCACGGACTGGCGTGCATCCGCCTACGCGCAGTACTACGACTGGCACATGCTGTCCAACCCGACCTACGACTACCAGATCGATCAGTTCGATCGGCGCTGGATCGCCGGCGGTCTCTATGAACGCAACTTCGAGATTTCATCGACACTCGCACTCACGGCCGGCGCGGAACTTCGTTACGACGACATCGGCAATGTCGGGCTCAACCACACCGAGGCCGGCGAATTCGTCGAGCAGATCGCGCGCCACGCCGTGACCGAGGGCTCGATCGGCGCGTATGCCGAAGCCACCTGGCGTCCCGTCGATCGGCTGCGGCTCATCGGCGGATTGCGCGGCGACTACTTCGACTTCGACGTGCAAGCGCGCATGGCGGGCGTCGACGCAGGCAGCGCGGATGACAGTGCTGCGTCACCGAAGCTCGGCGCTGCATGGACACTCACCGACACCGTCGAGCTCTACGCCAACTGGGGCAGGGGATTTCATTCCAACGACGCGCGCGGCGTGGTCAACACCATCACGCCGGTCGCCGGCATCAGCAAGGGCGAAGGGCAGGAAGCCGGCATACGCTACGAGCACGGTTCGCTGCGCCTGGCGGCGACGTACTGGTGGCTCGACCTCGACAGCGAACTGAAATTCGTCGGCGATTCCAACTCCGTCGAGCCGGGCCAGGGCACCGAACGCCGCGGTTACGAACTCGTGGGTTTCTGGCGCCCGCTCGAATGGCTCGCCCTCGATGCCGTCTGGACCGGCAGCCGCGCGCGCTATGTCGACAGCCCCGGCGCCGAGTACGTACCCGGCGCCGTGGAGAATGCCGGCGAGTTCGGCATCTCCGCCGTGCAGGATCTGTGGGAAGCGAGCCTGCGCGTGCGTTACCTCGGCGAATATCCGCTGGTCGAAGACGACTCGCTGCGTGCCGATCCGGAAACCACGGTGAACCTGCGCGGCGCATGGAAACCCGGCAGGTTCGTCGTCTATGCCGAGTTGCTGAACATATTCGACAGCGACGGCAAGGACATCGTGTACTACTACGAATCCAACGTCGCCGGCCTCGACCCACCCGGCGTTCCGGTCGCCGGCCGCATGAGCCGCGCGGTCGAGCCGCGCACGCTGCGTGCGGGGATCAAGTATCAGTTCTGAATGCTTCCCCCTTGCGGGGGAAGCATGTGACGGGTGACAGGTGACGGGTGACGGGGTTGGAAAACATGACGTCACTCATCACCCGTCACCCGTCACCTCGTCACTCCTCTTCCATCCATCCCCCTCGCTCCAGCTTCAGCCAGCGGCGGGTCGATGCCTTGCTGGCGAGCACCCGCAGGAATTGCTGCTGCCGACCGATCTCCGCCCGTAGTCCACGGGCCTGTCGCTGGACAAGGAGGTGGAGCTTCTGTGGAGTCACGCCGCCGTACTCATCCAATCCGTGATCCAGGCAGAAGGCGACTTTCAGATCCCTGAGCGCTTCCTTCGACTTGCCAAGCTGCTCGGCCAGCAGCCTGTTGTACTGCCTGAGGCGCTGCTGACTGACCTTGGCGACGGCGCCGGCATCCAGCTGCTCGATCTGCATCTGCGCCTCGAACAGCGTCAGCAGATCGTTGGCGGCGTAGGCCTGGTTGATCCGCTGCATCAGCGCATTCTTCTCTTCGCGGCGAACCGGATCGGCCTCGCGGTCCGGGTGCACGGCGCTCGCCAGTCGCCGGTAGATCTCGCGCAGCGACTGCCGGGCGAGCTGCGCACTGTCGTCGCCCCGTCGTTTTGCCGCTGATTCGCGACGGCGCTGCGCCTTCGCATCCTCCCGTGCCGCGTCCGCGGCTTCCTTCGCCGCCATCCCCCGGTACACGCGCTCTACCAGATCTTCCTCGGAAAGGATGCCGTCGTCGTCGCCGAGGTCCAGACCGGTGAATTCCTCGGCTTCCGCCTTCAGGCGCTGCAACTCGTCCTGCTTCGCCGTATCGAAGTCCACTTCGCTGTGCTTGTCGTACAGCGCCTTGATCTCCTCGTCCGCGCCATTCAGTTCGAGAAGCACGTCGGCCGTTCCACGCAGGATTTCTCGCAGTTCGGCACGCTCGGCGCGCGACCACCCGGCCTGATCGATCAGGCGATCCAGCGCGAACACGCTCTCCCGGCAGGCACGGCTGAGCGAGTCATGCAGCGGTTGCAGCTTCTGCAGCCGCAGCTGGCGGAACACCGCCATGGCTGCCTCCCACTCCGCCAGGGCCGTGCGCGCCTTCTCGATCTGCGCAATCAGAAAGTTGAATCGTTCCTGTTCTGGCGTCAGCCGGCCGGAGGCGACATGCATGGAGATCTGCAGGGAGGTTCTTCGGGACATGAATCCGGAGGGAATGGCGTGCGGCGGCGCATTGTCGGAGACGCAGCAGGGTGTCGCAACCATGCATCGCGCTGCTACCCGGTTTGGGCAAAAGCCGTGTCGCCACGAAGCGGATCCATCAATAGAATCGACGCCTCGCAACGAACGGCACGAGGAAGACCCGGTGGCCACCACGCAATCATTGACCCGATGCATCGTCACGACGCTCGGGCTCGTCGCACTGACCGGTTGCGGCGGTTCCGGTGGCAGCGGCGATATGCCCGTCATCCGCATCGACGGCTCCAGCACGGTGTTTCCGATCGCCGAGGCCGTCGCCGAAGAATTCCAGCTCGCCGGCAGTTCGCGCGTGCGCGTGACCGTCGGTCTGTCCGGCACCGGCGGCGGCTTCAAGAAACTCTGTCGCGGCGAGACCGACGTCGCCAATGCGTCGCGACCGATCCTGACCGAGGAGATGGAAAAGTGCCGGGCTGCCGGCATCAGGTATTTCGAACTGCCCATCGCCTTCGACGCCATCACCGTCGTCGTCAATCCCGCGAACGACTGGGCGAAATCGCTCACGATCGAGGATCTCAGGAAAATGTGGGAACCTGCCGCGCAGGGCAAGATCACGCGCTGGAACCAGGTGCGCGCCGAATGGCCTGACACGCGACTGATGCTGTTCGGCCCCGGCGCGGATTCGGGTACGTTCGATTACTTCACCGAGGCGGTGGCGCACAAGGCGAAAGCCAGCCGCGGCGACTACACGGCGAGCGAAGACGACAACGTGCTGGTGCAGGGCGTCGAGAACAACAAGAACGCCCTCGGCTATTTCGGCTTCGCGTACTACGCGAGCCACACCGATCGCATGCGCGCCGTGCCGATCCATGGTCCTGACGGCACCGGCGTACTGCCCAGCATCGAGACGGTGACGAACGGCAGTTACCAGCCGCTGTCGCGCCCGCTCTTCATCTACGTGAAGGAAGCGTCGATGCAGCGGCCGGAAGTCCGGAAGTTCATCGATTTCTATCTCACGGCAGGCCCGCAGCTGGTGCAGGAAGTGGGTTTCGTACCGCTGCCACCCGAAGCGACGCAGTTGGCGCTCGATCATGTCCGCAACAATCGACTCGGCACCGTGTTCGGCGGCATTCCCGAAGTGGGTGTCACGATCCAGGATGTCCTGAGTCGCGAAGCGAAGCTCTGAGGGATCGTGAAGCCGTACACAAACGAGCACAAAAGGAGCACAAGGTAAGAACGTCCGAGCAAGATTATTTTTTTGTGCTCTTTTGTGCTCGTTTGTGTACGGGCCTTCCTCTTCCTCCATGAAGCGGGCGCCAGTTGTAGCGCCATGGCGACCACTCGACCGGAGATCATCCATGATTCGATCCTGCCTGCGCCTCGTCGCCCTCATCTGGATCCTCGCACTGCCGCTGCCATCGATCGCGGCCGACCGCAGCATCGACGAGTTCTTCGATAGCTTCACCGCCGAATGGGTTCGCGGCAATCCCGATCTCGCCACCTCGCTGCGGTACTTCAGCGGCGAGGAACAGGATCGCCTGGAACGTCAGCTCACACCGCTCACGCGCGCCTATCAGCAGGAACGTACGCGCCTGGCACGCCGCGGCCTCGAAGAACTGCGTGGTTTCGATCGTGCGAGCCTCGACGAGACGCAGCGGCTGTCGGCAGAGTTGATGGACTGGCTGCTGGAGGCCGTCGTCCGCGCAGAACCGTATCGGGATTTCTATTTCCCGCTGCAGCAGTTCAGCGGCGCCAATGTCGACCTGGTCGAAACCTTCACGCTGCGGCATCCACTGGTGACGCCCGGCGATGCCGACAACTTCGTCGCACGACTGGCGCTCGCGGACGATCGGATGAACGAAGCGGTCGCGCAGGCACAGCAGCTCGCCGACAAGGGCATGCTGCCGCCGCGCTTCATCGTGCAGGCCACGCTGGCATCGATGCATGCATTTGCCGATGCACCGGTGGATGCCAATCCGCTGGTCACCGTCTTCTCGCAAAAGACCGCTGGAATCGCCAGCCTTCCACCCGCAAAGCGCGCCGAGCTGCAGCAGCGCGTCGCGGACCTGGTGCGAACGGAGATCTATCCTTCATGGCACAAAGCCATCGCATTGCTCGATTCCATCGCACCGAAAACGACGGACGACGCCGGACTGTGGCGTTTCAAGGGCGGCGATGCGGCCTACGCCAATGCATTGCAGCGATTCACGACCACGACGCTCACGCCGCAACAGATCCATGAAACGGGGCTGAAGCAGGTCGCCGCCATCGAAGCCCGCATGGATCAGATCCTGAAGAGTCTCGGTCGCACTCAGGGTTCGGTGAAGGAGCGGATGGACAAGCTCACGGACGATCTGCGTTACACCGACCCGGCCTCCGACGCGGCGCGCACCCGGATCATGAGCGACATCGACGGCTACATTCAGGACGCCATCGCTCGCAGCATTCCCATGTTCGAACGCATGCCGAAGACGCCGGTGATCGCGCAGCCCTTCCCGCGCTTCCGCGAAGCGAGCGCCGCCGCCAACTACAACCGCGCGCCGCTGGACGGCTCGCGGCCCGCCATTTTCCAGATGCCGCTGCGCGAGCAGCGCATGACCCGGCTCGGCCTGCGCACGCTCGTGTATCACGAGACCGTGCCGGGTCATCACTTCCAGATCGCGCTGGAGCAGGAAAATACGGCATTGCCGCGCTTTCGCCAGGCGCGCGCGCTCGGCGGCATCTCGGCGATGTCGGAAGGCTGGGCCCTGTACGCGGAAAAGCTGGCCGCAGAATCCGGCTGGTATGAAAGCGACCCCGAAGGTCTGCTGGGGCAGTTGAGCGCCGAGCTGTTCCGCGCACGGCGACTGGTCGTCGATACCGGCCTGCATGCCAGGCGGTGGACGCGGCAGCAGGCCATCGATTTCGGGATCGAGGCCAGCGAAATCGATCGCTACGTGGTCAATCCGGGCCAGGCCTGTTCCTACATGATCGGCCAGCTGCGCATTCTCGACATGCGCGACCAGGCACGAGCCGCCCTCGGCGACAAGTTCTCGCTGCGCGGCTTCCACAGCGCCGTGCTGAACACCGGCACGATGCCGCTCGGCGCGCTCGAGAAGGAAGTCGAGCGGTATGTGGAGTCGGTGAAAGACAGGAAACAGCCGCTAGCTGCTAGCCACTAGCTGGTCGCCAGAGAAAACTGTTCAGTTCGGGCTGGCGGCTAACTTACTCCGTCACCCCCGCGCAGGCGGGGGTCCATCTTGTTTGATCGAAATGGATTCCCGCCTTCGCGGGAATGACGAGAAAGAGGTAGAGAGTCGCTCTAACCCTCAGTTGCTTCTACGACCACCGACACCGGCGCACCGGCATCCTTGATGAAGACCACGAGAATCTTCGCCGGCTGCGTACTGCTCGCATTGCGCGACACGGAATGAATGTCGGCCGGCGACTCATAGAAGACATCGCCCACCTTCAGTGTCTTCTCCTCTCCCCCCGCCACCTGCATGACGACACTGCCTTCGAGCACATAGACGAACGTGTTCGCATTGTGACGATGTGCAGGCGAAGCGCCGCCCGGCGCGTACTCGACGGTGAGCATCATGCCTTCCTTGCCGGCCAGATCCGGCAGCGCCGTCGTGAAGAGCGGTGTGGCCCTGGCCGGCGCAGGGGCATCGGCCGCGCGTGCATGCATCAGTGTCACGGCGGCCATCACCGCAAGACCGGCGCGCGAAACGATCAGCATCATGATCTGCTCCTGTTCAACCGTTGTGGGCTTTCGCGAGGCTGCCCGGCTGATAGTTGCCGGCAACATAGCGCATCGAAATCGCAAACCGGTTCCAGCCGTTGATCTCGACGATCGCGAGTGTCAGCGTCAGCAACTCGGTCTCGCTGAACTGCGACCGCGCCTGTTCATACACCGGATCGGCTACATCCTGGTGATCCAGCTTCGTGACCGCCTCAGCCCAGGCAAGCGCGGCGCGCTCACGTTCCGAGTAGCAATTGGCTTCGCGCCAGGCACCGAGCAGATACAGGCGCTGCTCGGTTTCGCCGGCCGCGCGGGCGTTCTTGGTGTGCATGTCGAGGCAGAAACCGCAGCCATTGATCTGTGAAACACGCGTCCGCACCAGTTCGATCAGCGGGAACTCCAGCGTCGACTGCCGGACAACGGCCTGCAATCCCAGCATGGCGGTAACGATCTCTTTCATCCTGGACGGGTTGAACGCAAGATGGGGCAATGCCGCGCTCTAGCGGTCGCGCGTTGCGCGAACTCCCTCACCCGCGCTACGCGCGACCTCTCACCTCGCCGGCTACGTCTTCCCCAAGGAGAGGTAAATACAGCCCCACAGGGACCGTCTTGAACTCTGTGCTCTCTGTGATCTCTGTGTGAAATCTTCTCTTCAGTTCCCCGACTTTGCCACGACGGTGAACCCGTCGACAAAGTAGGGCGTCTCGGCAAAACAGCTCGTCGGTATGGCGCGGTGCTCGGTGTAGTGAATCTGGACTTCCTGGCCGACCGCTGCTGAAAGCTTCTGCGCGACAGCTTCATCGCGCACGCTGAAGTCCCAGAACTGGGGCGCGACGCCGCCGACCACGTACAGGGCAAGCTGGCCTTCGTAGGTTTTGCAGATCCAGCCCTTCTTGGAGAACTTGAGCAGGACACCGGCACGGTCGCCAGCGGAATACGACCATGACAAGGCAAACCAGGTCCACAGGATGAGGCCGAGCACCAGCGCACTCAGCACGATCCACATTGCGCGCTTGAACCGCCCGCCGCGCCGAACCGCAATTTCGTCGACCATGGTGAATCCCTATTGTTGTTACACCGTTCGATAACCGAAAGCTGACGCGCCGCGATCATACAGCGCCACTTCGTGCGTTGTCCGTTTCTGACATTTACCTAGAGCGATCCTTCCCATCGCCGCTCACTGCTTCCCACCGCACCCTGCGCCGCATGGATGCGCTGGATCTCGCCGATCGTGTCCGCTGCCTGTACCGGCTTGTCGGGCC
>CAZBKC010000129.1:0-8338 GCA_964492345.1 uncultured Steroidobacter sp.
GCAAGCTTCGCGAAGCGGGGCAGAGCGCGCAGTAGGCCTGGCTTCGCTGCAGACCCCGGCTGCTGCGGGTGTCGAACCTCGCCGGCGATCCGTAACGGGATCGCCTTCTGCCTGTCCATGAAAGTACCGTAATGGTCGCCGCGGACGCGCACCGACCTTCCGTATTTTGTGAAATGCGTGTCGGGTCGCGTTGTCGCGATGCTGTACTTTGGCCGCCCCGCGATCAAAGCGGATGAAGTGGGAACGCCGAAGGAGACTCGATGAAAACTGAACGTTTGGGTGCGTGCCTGTTGAGTTGTGCGATCGCGGTGGCTCTGTCGGGGTGCGAGCGCGGTGAACCCTCGCACTCGTCGCAGAGCGCCGCCGAGCAGTCCGCAACCGCCCGGGCGGAAGAGCTGCAGGCGCGCGAACAGCAGCTCGCACAGCGCGAGGCAGAAATCAAGGCGAAGGAGGCCGAACAGGAGCAGGCGCGTCAAGCGCAGATCGAGGCGCAGCAGCGTGAGGCGGAGAAGGCGGCTGCCGCCAGGGAAGCCGCCGCAAAGCAGGCGGCGGCCAGAAAAGCGGCACAGGCACAGGCAGCATCGGCACCGCCCGTCGTTGCGCCGAGTGCGCCGGTGAAGGCGGCGCCAGTGCAACCGGCCGTGGAAGTTCCGTCCGGCACGCAGTTGCTCGTGGCGCTTGCGGCGGATCTGTCGACGAAGACCTCCAAGGTGGGCGAGTCCTTCGAAGCACGGCTCGTTTCAGACCTGATGAGCAGCGACCGGGTGGTCGCACCGGCCGGTGCTCGTGTCAAGGGCACCATCACCGAGGTCGTGTCAGGCAGTAGTACCATCGGCGCCGTGCCGATGCTCGGCCTGCGTTTCGATCAGCTCGAACTCGCCGATGGCAGCCATGTTGCGATTCGCGGCGAACGACACGCCCTATGGCCTGTCGGCGTATGTGTACGGTCCGAGCGCGGAGGAAGCGCGTCGCGTGGGTGCGCGCATTCGCGCCGGCAACGTCCACATCAACGGCGCGAACCTCGACATGGCCGGCTCGTTCGGCGGCTACAAGCAGTCAGGTCTCGGCCGCGAATGGGGCGCGTTTGGCTTCGAAGAGTTTCTGGAGGTGAAATCCGTGTTCGGTGCCGATGCACAGACTGCCGCGTAGCCGCTGCAGTTGGTTGTCCGGCAGGTTTGGGAAAACACCGATAGTGCTCGATCGATCCGCTCAGGGTCGGTAGCGAAGAATACGCGTCCCCAGGTCCGGTGCCGGAAACCAGGTTCTTCCTTGTCTGTTCACTTTTTCGGTGCCGGTCAGTTCGAAACTACTCGCGCGATGGCGGATGTCAGGTCCAGCGGTGAATTGAAGTCGCCGAGATGGAGCAGTTTGTCGGGCGCGAGTCCGTTCACCAGAGCCAGGCGGGCGCGTGCGGGACTCGAACCACCCGGTGGGCCTTCGGCCAGCACGACCACACCTCGATCGAAGCCACTTACTTCGATGAGGCGAGCGGCCTGCGTCGGTGTGCCGACCGGCCGGGTGGTGCCGAACGCGCCTCGGGTCGTTACTGCCAGTACCGGATACCCCGCAGCACCGGCGAACTGCTGCACGAGAACGATGTTTCCCGTGGAGTCGTACCAGGCCGTGCCGCCGACTGCGACGAGTGTGGCCGAGCCGCCGGGTGCGAGATCCTGCTCGTAAATCTGGCCACCCTTCGAAAACAGCAGCGCGGTATCGTCCGGACGCAGCCCTACGACCTGTGCGTTGTCTGAAGCGATTTCGTGCGCTTCAGGTGCCGAGGAAATGTTCGCTGCGTAGACCTTGGATGCGCCCCCTGGTACCTGAACTGTCGTGTAGCCCACGCGCCCGCCCAGAGATCCACCGATGGTGCCGCCGGAGAGGGTGAGGGTGCTTTCCGTGATGCGCTCGCCCGAGGGAAGATCGTCGTTCACCTGCATTTCAGTCTGCAGTCGGCTGGCATCAATGAAGAACAGTCCTACGCCACCGTCGCGATTGGCCTGCACAAGGATCGCGGCCTGATTCGCGGAAATCGAGTAATCGACAACGTCATCCGATTTGGCCGGATTGCTGAGTTCGGAAACGAGTACAGCCGCGCTGGGACTGGCGGGTGTCACGGTGTAAAGCGATCTGCCACTGTCGGGAATGCTGGAGGCAAGAAAGTACAGGCTCTTCGAATCGCGCGAGAAGCGCAGACGGTTGGCGAACACGGTATCGACCGGGCTGACCTTTGTCAGTGTCGCCGGACTGGCAACATTGAGCACGTAGACACCGTCCGCGTTGTTGGTATCACGCGCAACGAGCGCGATCCACTGGCCGTCCGGACTCACGACGAACTGGTCCTTGTTGTCCGAGTCTCGCGGCAATGTCGCGCCGATGGGCAAGGGCACCACTCCTTTCTGATTGGTCGCGCCAGTTCGCACAAATGACAGATCCACCTTCGACGGTGTGGTTTGATCCTCGCGCCGGTACGCGACGGTCGCGCCGTTCTCCGACACGGCAAAACCTTTCAGACGCATGGTGCCCTCGGTGGCACTGGTGAGCGCAGTGGCGTCCGTCACGAAGTCGCCCATGAAAATTTCAGTAGAGCCGTTCGCTGCCGGATCGCCAGCGAACACGACGCGAAACGGTTCCGTGCCGACGAAGACGGCGACGGTAGCGATTTCTGAAGAAGCGCCGCTCGAATCGGTGACGCGGTACTTGAAGTGCGTCACGCCTTTGAAGTCACCCGGCAGCTCGCTGATGCTCACCGTTGAATCGGGATTCACCGTTGCGGTGCCGACGAGAGCCCGCTCTGCAATGGTGACAGTCAGCGGATCCGCATCCGCGTCCGTATCGTTTGCGAGCACGTCGATGCTGGCGAGTGCCGCGCCGTCGGCGCGCATCGCATCGTTCGCTGCCACCGGTACGCGATTCGGATGCACGTTGATGGTCACGGTGCTCTGGACGGTGTTTCCCGCGGTGTCGGCCACCTGCACGCGGAATGAGTCGTCGCCGGTAAAGCCCGCCGTCGGGCGATAAACGAACGCTCCTGAGCTGCTGAAGCTGACGACTGTGCCGTTCGTGGGATTGGCTGCCACCGTGAAGGTGAGCGCATCGCCGGTCGGGTCAGTGGCAGTGACCTGGCCAGGCACATCCGTGCCTTCCTTGGTCGACAAGGCGAGGGCACCGATCACCGGCGGCGCGTTCGGAGGCGGCGTGTTCTTGCCCCCGCTGCCACCTCCGCCACAGGCTGCAAGCGTCAGGACCAGGATTGCCGCCAGCGCGCCGAGGATCGGCGTCTGCTTCGAGGTGTTGCGCATGTCTCCCCTCCCGGTCGAACCGCTCTTCGCAGTGCGATGCAGGAAGATAGCAGGCACGTCGACAACCGCGCGTCCGTAGAACTCCGGCACTGGCAACGCACGGGTTCAGCGAACTGTCGTCTGTTTCTGGCGACGGTGCTACTCGTTCGACGATCTGTCTTCGCCCGCATGCTCGGCGATCTTTTCCAGCCGCATCATCACGGTCTGCTCCGACAGCACCAGCGTGTCCTCCGGAATCATCATGGTCGGCGAGTCGTCTTCGATCTGCTCTGCCGTGGCCATGACGGTCGACCTGGGCGACAACGGTATCGAGCCGTCCCACTTGCGCAGCATCTGGAACGCTTCCTCGGCCTCGACCGGCTCGCAGTACAGGTATCCCTGGGCGTAATCGCACCCCATCAGTTTCAGGTCCTGTGCGGCCGCCTGGGTTTCGACGATCTCCGCCACCGACTTGAGCCCCAGGCTCGCGGCCATCTGCACGATCGCGGCAGCGATTGCAGTGTTGGCGCGCTCCGAACCGTCGCGGTCGACGAACGGCCGATCGATCTTCACGTAGTCGAAGGGAAACAGTTGCAGGTAGCTCAGTGACGAGTAGCCGGTGCCGAAATCATCGAGCATCATTTCGACGCCCAGGTCGTGCAGGCCGTCGAGAACTTCGCGCACGGCGCCGGGATTGCTGATCAGGCTGCGCTCGGTGATCTCGAACTTCAGGGTGCCCGGCGGCGCACCCGTATTCTGCAGCGATTGCGCGACATAGCTGCTCAGCTCCGGATCGCGCAGGGCCACCGGGGAGAGATTGATGCTGAAATAAATACTCCGGTCCGGTGGCAGGCGCTGGCGCCACTCCGCAGCCAGTTTGCAGACCCGTTGGATGGTCCAGTGCGTGATGGGCACGATCAGGCCCGCTTCCTCTGCCACGCCGAGAAATCGGTCAGGCGTCAGCAGGCCCTCCACCGGATGCCGCCAGCGCAGCAACGCTTCGGCGCCGGCCGCCCGCTGGGTACGCAGATCGACAATGGGCTGGAACAACAGATGCAGTTCGCGCCGCTCGAGGGCAACGTGCAGATCGGCCTCGAGGCTCACCAGGCTCGCAGCGCTGCCACCCATCGCGGGCTGATAGGCGACCGCGCTCGCCGAATCGAGCCGCTTTGCCACCGACAAGGCGATATCGGCCTCACGCAACGCCTCCTCGGTGCGCTGCAACCCTGAGTCGATGCAGGTGACCCCCACTCGCGCCGCAACGGTCAGGCGATGCTTGCGCACATCGAAAGGTTCATGCAGAACGGTTTGCAGCAGGGTGGCGATGTCGAGCGCCGCGTCGCTGGACTCGACGTCGAACACCAGCACCGCAAACTGGTCGCCGCTCCAGCGCGCCAGCACGCACTCGAACGGCGCGGTTGCCTTCTGGAAACGGCGCGCGGCCTGCAATACCAGTTCGTCGCCGGCGGTGTGGCCGAGAGTGTCGTTGATGAGTTTGAAGCGATCGATGTCGATGAGCATGACGGCGATGTGCTGGCGACGCCGGGTGCGCACTTCGCGCAGGGCGCGATCGAGCTGGTCCATGAAGAAGCGGCGATTCGGCAGGCCGGTGAACGAGTCGTGATAGCGCGAGTGCTCGAAACTCTTCTGCAGAGTCTCGCGCTGTTCAACCTCGGTCACGAGCTTGCGATTGGCGATCATCAGCTGGCGTCTGGAAAGTGCGAGCGCCTCGCGTGCACGATGCATGCTGTGCACCAGGTCGTGGGTCGCGAAAGACAGCAGCCACGCAACCAGGGCCAGCAGGGCGCCGGCGGCGGCGAGGTCGCGTACCGGGTACCAGCCGGTTTTCGGGCGGATGCTGAGCTGCAGGTAGCCGCTCGGAAGATCCTGCGAGAAGCCGGCGGGTGCACGGATTGCACTGACGATGCCATCGTCGAGGGGATCGATCCGCGTGCTGACGAAGACGCGGGGTGAGTCGTTGACTCCGGCGATCTTCGACAACTCGAAGTCGTACTCGGAGTCTATGAGGCTGCTCAACTTGAGACTGGACAGCAGCCGGTCGAGTTCTACGCGCTCGCTGCCTTGACCCGCGCGTTCCGTGAGTGTCCGCAGCTGCGTTTCAATCGAATGGCCATAACCGGCGACGAGCACCTGTGCCGTCTCACGCATCTGTCCGGCCCGCTGCTGCACGCTCAGGGTGATGAGCCGGCTTCCGGCCAGCACGACGACAGTCAGTACCATGACGGTCGGCAGCCATCCGGGGCCGCGTTTGAGCAGCGCCAGTTTCCACGGAGCCCTGCTCATCGGGGCACTCTCACGGACATGCTCACCGGCAGTTTCATTTGGCAGATGCACGCGAACCGACATAGATCGTGAAGCTCACTGCGATCGTCACTTTCTCGCTCGCGTCCAGCTCCAGGTAGTCGGCAACCAACTGGAACTCGCCGCGCTTGAAAACCTTGCCAATGCCGATGAATGCCTGCCGCAGGTCTGTCGCCGGCAGCGACACGCCCGGTACGATCACGGTGGAATCGGCGCTGCCGGTGGCACCGCCTGCCAACAGGTTCATGTGTCGTCCGAAATAGTCGATGCGCGCAGTGACCAGCTCGGTGCCGAGATTGCCGCCGACCGAGTCCGCATAGGACACGGTGGTCAGCAGCCGCGGTGTCCACAGATAGGACAGACTGATTTTCGGCAGAGTGCCGTAAGTCGTGTCGATGTCGATGTAACGCGCTTCGATCTGCCCGGAGAACTTGCTGGTGAACACCTCGCCGAGCCCAAGCACCGCGATTGCATAGTCGAAGTCACGGCCATCGTCATCGCCCTTGCCATACTGCATTTCGCCGAAGACGGTGAATCTCGTCGGCGACTGACCGCCGGACAGCGAGCCGCGAACCGTGGCGAAGTTCCAGCTCGAATCCTCGATGTATTGATGCTCGGCGGCGAGGCCGAAGAGGGCATCGGGCGTCACGTAATGCAGCCAGCTGAACGAACCGCCGGCGCCACCGTCGGTTCCCGTGAGTGTCGAGCCATTGGCGACGAACGTGAGGCGATCTGGCGGGCGTGGATCCACTGCAGCCGCGGCGACGCGAGCCGGCGCAAGGACTGCAGCGGCAAGCGACGCCGAGCAGAAGAGCCACAGCGGCAATCTGATACGGAGCAGCGCTCTCATGATGGAGACACCAGCGTCCGGGTCACGATAGTGGCATCGGCCGCGCCGGCAGACTGTACGGTCGCGGTAATGACAGGGCGATCGCTGACCGCGGCGCGTGCTACCGGCTGCAGCGTCACGACATAGAGTCGCTCCTCTTCTCCCGGCAGCAGCGAGGCCGAACTCGTGACCTGGTAGATCCGCGGCGCGATTTCGACCTGCATTTTTCGACGACCTGTCAGGTCCGGCTCCCACCAGCGCGCTGGCATCCCGCTGAGTGACAGCAGGTCCGAGGCCGCCGCATCCTTTTCGATGCCTGCGAACAGTGCGCGTGCGGGCTTGTTGAAGGTGACGATGCGATCGTGCGAATCGATGACCAGTGCCGCCTGTCCGGTGAGATCGAGTGCCGCTCTGGCTGTGAACTCCTCGGTCTTGTCATGGATGACGACAAGTGCGAAGCGCCGGCCCCTCTGGGCCGTGTGCTGTACGCGGACCTCCGTTGCGAGCAATCGATCTCCGATGCGGATCATGCTGAGCGGCGCCACACCGCCCGCCTGGGTGATCAGCTCCTGAACGACGTCGGGGTAGGTGAAGTGGACCGCCTCGAACAGATTGCGGCCGCTGGCAAGTTCGGCGGTGCCGAAGACGGAAGCCTGTTTGCTGGCACACAGGATATTCAGAGTGTCGGTATCGATCAGCAGGGCAGGCAGCGGCAATTCCTCGATCAGGTTCGCCCAGAATTCCTGGCCCCGCTCTGCTTCGGTACGTGCCATGTCGACATGTGCATGCAGTCGCTCGAAGATCGTGCCGAGGTATTCCGCCGCGACGGAGCAGGCAAACACCAGAATCGCGAAGACCTCCAGGAGCACCACGAAGTAGCCCGAGGGCGCATAGAAACCCGCAAAGGGTGTGTTGGTGGCAGCTCCTTCCCCGCCGATGACTGCTGCGAGCCACGCGCCCACCGTGTTGAGTCCCGGCGCGTACCAGCGCAATTCGGGGGCCTGTGCGAGCGCGACCGTGCCCACGACGCTGACGGCCAGCAGTGCCATCAGGTAGGGTTGCCAGCGCGACAGGAAGATCGCGCCCACCACCGGCAGCACAAAGACCATCAGGAATGCGGGATTCTGCAGACCTCCCGCGTGCATCCAGATGACGCCGACGATGAGTACTCCCGTGACATGCAGCGCTGTCAGTACCCAGCGGCGTTCGCCAATGCGAGCCGAGCGGCCCAGCACGGTGAACGCCACATGGATCGCACCGAGCGCCAGCAGTCCGAGGGACGTCGCGACGAAATCGATAGCGAACGCGCTCACCAGCCACGGCAATGCGGTGGCAAGCAGGATGGTGAATATCGTCAGCAGCCAGGTGTCGTCGAGCAGATGAACCCGCGGATCCCTCCAGGCAGGGGCGGGCAGCAGCTGGGTGTCGCCACTCGTGATCATCGCGGCCGCGCCGTGCCGGGTGACGCCGGCGGGGCCTCCGCCGCAAGGATCGTTCCAGTGGCATCGAAATTGTTGCCTTCGAGGAAGGGCTGGGAACGTACCTTCGCTGCTCCCTCGGGCTCGAAATCGACGACCTTGATTGCCAGTGCCCGCGGCCGCAGAACGTGGTTGCGGCGCAGGATCGGCGAGTCGCCGATCACATCGATGCCGTTGAATTTCGGTTCGATGATGGTGTTTTCGATCGCCGTGCTCGGGCTGCGCACGTTGCCGATGACGAACGCGAGTCCGAAACCGCTGTTGTGAACCCGGTTGTTCCGCAGCAGCGCATCGGCCGATCCTTTGACCATGATTCCGTAGGCCTTGAGACCATCGAGTTCGTTGCCTTCGATGACGACTCCGCGCGAATCCTCGGCGATGATTCCCATGCTCGCACCGCCGCTGACGTGATTGCCGCGCGCGACCGCACC
>CAZBKC010000130.1:0-2012 GCA_964492345.1 uncultured Steroidobacter sp.
CTGGATGTGCTGGATGAGCGAATGCGCCTTGTACTGCGTCAGCACCGAGATGCGGCGGATGCCCGAATTCACGCAGTTGGAGAGCACGAAATCGACGATGCGGAATTTGCCGCCGAAGGGAGTCGCGGGCTTGCAGCGGAAATCGGTCAGGTGCTTCAGTCGTTCGCCGCGACCGCCGGCCATGATGACGGCGAGCGTATTGCGGGTCAGTCGGCTGACATAGCGGCGGGCCACGGCTTTCTGGCTTTTCGTCCCACGGTCACGACCGGCGACACGAACTGGCGTAGCTGCGTCTTGCATGGAAGGGCTTCTCGCGTTCGGCGACAGAAAATCGGCACCCATGGTAGCCGAGTCGAGCGCCCGAGAACCGTTCCGCCGCTTGCCTGAGGAGCGGCCGTTGGGCATTGTGACCGGCGGATCGGCCACCCCGTCGACGACCACGCTTTTCTGCCGACCGTTTGGTTGCCCGAGGCCGGTGTTGCCCGAATGCTGAATACCCTCCGCGAATCCGCTGTCGAGACTGACCTCACCCCACTCGGACATCCTTTCGTCTCCTCAGCCTGCGGGCGCGTCATCGACCGCTGGCGCTGGTGGAGCGCGCCACTGTGCGCGCTCGCTTTCGTCTTTACTTGCAAGGTCCATGCACAAGACCCCGCACCTGCCCCATCCGAGGCGGGAACCGTGACAGTAATTGCCGACTGCCTGCCCGACGGATCCGGATATGTACGCGCCCGCCTCAAAGGCTCGATCGAACGGGAGCTGGATTGGGGCAATGCCGGCACCGGCTGCACTGGCGCTGTGCGCCCGACCGACGGCGGCATCCGCGTACGCTTCACCCGCGCACTGGACGAAGCCACGCAACTGGTGCTGGTCTTCGGCATCGCCAACCTGACCGAGGGCAAGGCGGCTGCAGCATTGCCGGTCAATGTGACAGTCATTCGCGAAGGTTCGGGCGAGTTCTACAGCACCCGGGGCGATGACAAATGCACGCTCGACCGGATCGCACAGACTCCGCTGGTCGGGATTCCCAACCGCTCGCGCACCTATCGGATCGAAGCGCGCGGCTTCTGCATCGGTCCCGCCCGCTCGCTCAATGACAGCGGCTCGATCCTGATCTCGAGGTTCGATTTCGCTGGCCGCGTCGATTTCGACGAAGCCGACAGCACCACGGATCCAGGGAGCACCCGCCAGGAACGCACCCCATGAAAGCCCTGCGTCGGATCCAGATGCTGCTTGCCGTGCTCGCGCTGCTGTGTCCGGGATTCGCCAGTGCCGACCCGGCCGGTAGCGACGGCCAGGCGCTGGACCGGGATTTTCCGCGCTCGACGCTGCAGATCGCCGGCATCGACGCGAAACTCCACACGTTCCGTGTGTGGATCGCCGACAACGAAACACGCCGCGCGCGCGGCCTGATGCATGTGAAACAGATGGATGCCGATGCAGGCATGCTCTTCATCTATCCCCAGCCGCAGCGGATAGCGATGTGGATGAAGAATACGGTCCTGCCGCTGGACATGCTCTTCGTCGCAGCCGACGGACGCGTGATCAAGGTCGCTGCGAACACCACGCCGCAGTCGCTGGAGACGATCGAGTCCGGTGGTGCCGCGCTTGGCGTCGTCGAACTTAATGCCGGAATCGCGGCAAAGCTCAACCTCCGCGCCGGTTCGCAGGTCATCCATCCCGCTTTCCTGAAGCGCTGAGGCCCCGCGCATCTGTCGCAACACGGCAACAGACATGCCGCGTGGTTTGCGTATCTACCCCTGCCCCTTCCACGGATAGCAATTTCACACATTGTCGCTAACTTGCCGCTGTAGCAAACAGGCAACGGTCACGTCCGCTCAACGTGACTGCCATTTCTTCAGCAAGGAGTTGGGACGATGCGAACACGCATGCGAAATGCGATTCTGATTTCGGTCATGGGACTCGCGTACAGCGCAGTCCATGCCGCCGATGAAACCGGCAAGTGGTACATCAATCCGATGTACGGCTATACGTGGCTGGACAAGGCCCGC
>CAZBKC010000130.1:2022-8326 GCA_964492345.1 uncultured Steroidobacter sp.
AGCAAGCACTGGAGCCTCGAAGTCAACGGCTTCTTCGGCGCCGACGACTACAACAACGACACCACGGGTCTCAGCCTCAGGCAAAGCGCGTACTCGCTCGATGCGTTGCTGGTGTTCGCACGGGATAGCGCCGTTTCCCCATACATCACGTTCGGGGCCGGCTACATCGAGAACGCGTTCAATGGCGTGGGAGACAACATCGAAGGTCCTCTCGCCCAGGCTGGCCTCGGCCTGATGATCGATGTCGGCGAGAACGCCGCAAAGACCTTCGTGTTTCAGTTGCGTCCCGAAGTGAAGGTTCGCTACGACTGGGCCGACACACCCAATCACGACGACTTCCACGACTACATTGCGAACCTCGGGTTCGCGCTCAATTTCGGTCCGGCCCCGTACGTGGCGCCGCCCCCGGCACCGCCCGCACCGCCACCTCCTCCGCCGCCACCCCCACCGCCCGCCGATTCGGATGGTGACGGTGTGCTCGACCCGCAGGATCAGTGCCCAGGCACACCGCGCGGCGTGGTCGTCGATGCCGTTGGCTGTCCGCGTACGGGCTCGGTCACGCTGCATGGCGTGAATTTCGAGAACGACTCGGCAACGCTGATGGCGACCTCGGGCCCGATCCTCGATGAGGTGGCTGCCGATCTCAAGGCGCACCCGAGCCTGAAGGTGGAACTCCAGGGTCACACCGACAGCGTCGGCGCCGCGGCCTACAACATGACCCTGTCGCAGCGGCGTGCCGAGGCGGTCCGCGAGTACCTGATAGCGAAAGGCGTCAACCCTGCGAATCTGACGGCGAAGGGCTACGGAGAAACCACGCCGATCGCCACCAACGACACACCGGGAGGCCGCGCCGGCAATCGCCGCGTGGTGATGTCCGTTACGGACAACCCAGGCGACGTCGAAGTAAAGGGCGAGCAGAAGACGTTCTAAGCACTGATCGACCAACTCGCAAAGCACGGCGGATGCCCCTGGCATCCGCCGTTTTTTTTCGACGATCAGAACCTGAACGACACCTGGCCGAACAGCACCCGATCGCGCGGATCGTAATATCTGGCGTCATAACCGATCTGGAAGTTGGCATCGGTCAGCGACAGCGGCGGATCCTGGCCGAACAGGTTCAGGGCGCCCAGCGTGATATCGATCGAGTCCGTCGCGGCCCAGGTGGTCTGCCAGTCGACCGTGAGGTAGTCGTCGACATCCAGGCGTACGTCGGCAGTCAGGCCGTTGAAGTTGCCTGCATCGTCGATGCCGTCGACCGCCGTCAGCTTGTCGCGGTAGCCGCTCTTGTAGTTGAAGGTCAGCGTGTTCGAGAAGTTGCCGATGTCGAGACCCGTGATCAGGCGCCCGGCCCAGCGAAATGCCACTTCATCCAGCTCGGATGAATAGTCGGCAATGTTCTCGTAATACTCCCCACCGTCCTGGAGCTGCGCCTTGCTCGTGATGATGTACGTCGCAACCAGCTGAGCACGGAACGTGCCGATGCCCGTCTCCCAGTTGCCCAGCGCATTGAGGTCGATACCGCTGTAGTACTCCTTGCCGGTATTGAGGTTGGTCTGGTTGTAGGCGACATAGGTCGTACCCGTACCGATATCGAAGAACGTCGTCCATGCGTCCGGATACTGGCCCGGGTTGGCGAAGGCCTCACCCTCGTCGATCTGCCCGAAGGCGTCCTCGATGCCGATCCACCAGTAGTCCGCCCCGATCGAGAACGCCCGTACCGGCTCATACACGAAACCGAAACTGGCCTGCCGGGATTTCTCGGGCTTGAGATCGGGATTGCCGCCGGCGAACACGTCATATTGCGTCTGCGGCGGCTTGCATACCGCGCCGAGACTGCTTGCGATCGCGGCGAGTTCGGCGGAGCAGTCATAGTTGCTCGCCGTCACGCCGTACGACTGCAGCGAAGCATTCAGCTGCGGCACGGTCGGCGCGTGAAAGCCGGTTCCGTAGGAACCGCGGATCAGGAAACTCTCGCTCGGCGACACCTTGAAGCTCACCTTGTAGTTGGTCGTGTCGCCGACATCGTCATAGTCGTCGTAGCGGACGGCGGCAGTCAGCTCCAGCCAGTCCACGGGAGAGAGCGAGACTTCGCTGAAGACGCCGAACACCTCGCGATCGGCGTTGTACGGAACTTTCGCTGCTGCATCGCCGAAGCGCTGGTCGCCCGTCCCCGGACCGCCCGCGGCCGGCGTGCCTGCCACCGGATCGTCCAGATTCGCCTGCGCAAAGTCGCTCGGTTTGGAACGGAATTTTTCCTTGTAGTAGCTGAGTCCGGCGGCGAACTGCACGGGATTGCCGTTGGGCAGCGCGAACAGTTCTCTCGATGCGCGCACCTCTGCAGTCTGCAGGCGGGAGACGCCGCCATCCCAGTAGCCCTTGTAGTTGATGGCCTCCAGCGCTGCCTGGCCTTCAGGCGTCTGCCCGCCCGGACCGGTGAACGGATCGATGAGTCCGCTGGCCAGCGCGTTGTTGAAGGCAATCGCGCCCGGATAGCCTTCGATATCGCCTTTCACATCGCTCTGCGACTGCGTGAGGGCGAAGTTGTAGTCCCAATCGGCGAGCTGACCTTCGATGCCGGCAGCGGCATGGTAGAAATCTATCGTGTCATCACTGATGCGCTGCCCGAGATCGGCCCCGCGATAGAACACCACCGAATCCTGCGTGAACATCGGCGTGCCATCGTCCTCGGTCAGCGCAGCGAGATACTGGTCGAAAATCGACGAACCGGCCGTGACCAGCAGATTCCCCGGCACCGCCGCCACTTTCGAGATCGACTCGGTCCTGGAGAAGAGCGCATCGACGAAGACGTTGTGCGACTCGGCCACCTTGAGGTTGAACGAGCCGTTCGCCGTCTTGCGCTCGCGTTCCGGATAGAGCTGGATGTGCGGAACGTAGTCGAAGTAACACGCCCGATCGACGGGCGCAGAGCCGGCGGGACACGATCCCGTCGCCATCAGGGACGGGCTGATCAGCTCTCCGGCATCCGTCGTGGCATTGCCGGGAATGTTGCTGGGCGAGCCGTTGAAGTATGTCCAGCGCTGGCCGCCGTGGTTGAAGTTGACGATGGCCGAATCCGCGAAGTCGCGGTCGACTGCCTTCAGCTCATCGCGCTTGTCCGCCGCGATCGTCACGAAGACGTTGTAGCCGCCGGACTCGTAGTCGCCGAATCCGGCCGAGATGCTGGCGCCGCCTTCGCGTGCACCGTCGCTCGGCGCGTAGTAGTTCGCGGAGATATCGCGATCCAGCGTGTTCTTCCTGGTGATGAAGTTGACGACGCCTGCCACCGCATCGGACCCGTACAGCGCCGATGCGCCGTCGGTCAGGATCTCGACCCGTTCGATCGCAGCGATCGGGATCGCATTCAGATCCATCGCCGCCGCAAAGCCGGTGAGCGTCTGGCCACCGAACTGCGCGAGGCGCCGGCCATTCAGCAGCACCAGCGTTCTGTTCTCGCCCACGTTGTGCAACGACACGCCGGCAAAGCCGAAGTTGGATGCGCCAACGGTCGAAGCCTCGGGCGTGGCGCCCTGCATGGACGGCAGTCGCTGGATCAGATCCACCACCGTGGCCGCACCCGTCTTGGCAATGGCCTGCTGATCGATGACCTGCACCGGCAACGACGTCTCACCCTGCACGCGGCGGATCGCCGAACCGGTGACGTAGACCGTCTCGATGGATTCAGTCTCCACAGATTGCGCATGAACCGGCTGCGTCAGCGCCGCAGCCGCACCCGAAAGCAATATGCAACGCACAGCGCGCCGCAAGGATCTGCTCGCGAACATTTGAGAACCCTCCTGCGAAATGGGCGTGGATCGGAGGGCGGAATGACGTCGGATCAGACTCCGCCACTCGCAGCAGGCGTTGCGGAATTCTTCATGAATGACTCCTGCAGCGTCCTGACGCGGCGCGGAACGTACACCGCGTGAACGACGCAAAAATACGTAAGTGCGTAAACGCACAAGAAAAACGCGAGATGCGCAACGTCACGTGAGCGACGGGGCATGGCACGCTTCATCGCGTAGCGGCAGGGCAACGGAAGGCGTGACTTATTGAGATTTGCATACCCGCGGCGCGGTGCGTACGCGGCGTCGCGACAGTTCCTGCTCCATCTGCGCAACGCATCGCGTTTGTCGCGCGTGGTGACAGTCGCAATGACGTTGCGGCGATTCAACCGCTGCTGCGAAGCTCAGCCGGATCTGCTCGTTGCGCAGACGATCGGCCTCTCGCACCTGTACACAAGCAACTGGTGGGACACCGCTGCGATCGACAGCACATCGCTGCCACGAAGTGCTTCTGCGTCCGCGGCGCCAGCGTCATCCGCTATTTCTGACGGAGCCTCCCAAGCAATTCACTCAATGCCAGCGCCGAAACGCCCGGCGCCAACGCGTTCCCCCGCCGCAGACGGCTCAGTGCCGTCGTGAACCAGCATGGCGGTGGTCGGATGCCCCGTGATCGCGCCCGCCAATCGACGCAGCGGCTGCGCCATCGCGGGTGTCGGGGTGCGCGTCGCCTTGGCTAGTGTTTTCGGTGCCGGTGTTCGGATATTCGGATGAACGTGGAGCGAACGCCTGGACTTCGTCTCCAGCTATATAGCTAACACCAGTCTATCGGCTCACTTCGATCCGGCGCAGTGCATCGGCCGCGGCGAGGATGGGGATGTCCTGATAGGTCCCCAGATCGAGCAGATCGAGATCGCGCATGACGATGAGATCGGCGCGCGCGCAGGCGAGCACGTGGTCATCATCGGGATCGCGGCAGGCTGGCGTTGAAAGAGGCTGCGGCTCAACGAAGTAAGCCAGCCGACGATAATCCTGGATGTGCTCGGCAGCGGAGAGGCCGGCGAGTTGGATCCGGTGCGCGAACTTGTTGCGCGCGATAGCCCCGGCGAGTTCGGCCAGGAGGACCAGGCTCGTGTAAAGCGCGAGGGAACGAGCGCGCGCCAGATCGATCAGGCGACGCGGCGGCCCTCCCCAGAGCAGGCCGGACAGGACAGTGTTGGTGTCAGCAACGATGCGCATGAGCGGCACAGTGCATCAGAAGCACGGTGGGCTGCTAAGCATCAGCGACGCTGGGCCCGCTCGCGGCGTGCGGCATCAATCTCTGCCTGCACTTCCTCTTCGGTAAGGGGTGGCAAGCTCAAGGAATCGAGCTTCTCGAAAGCCTTGCCGAGCCGCTGTGCGGCCTCATCGCGTGCGCGCTCCTCGTGTGTCTTGAGAAAGTCGACGAAATCCTCGACCTCCGCGCGCTGCTGCGGCGGCAGGCTCTGGAGCGTCTCGAATCATCGCGAAGCGCTGTTTGCCACGACTCAGGACCGGCAGGTGCTCGGTGAGATCGTCGAGGAGGCGATCAACAAGCTCGGTGCGCGCGTCAACACACGCGGCTCAAACATGGCCATTGCCTCCATATAACAAATATGTTACTGTCCGTGCATGCGATGGACCATTGCCTATCATACAAAGGATGTTGAGAAGTTCGTCCTGGCCCTCCCGGATGGGTTGCTGGCGCGCTACTTGCGCCTCACCGACATGATCCTTGAATTCGGCCCTAATCTCGGCATGCCTCACACACGAGCAATGGGTGATGGCCTATTTGAGTTGAGAGTTAAAGGGAAGGAAGGCATTGCTCGGGTCTTCTTTTGTACGGTCATTGGTCAACGAGTCATCATGCTGCATGGATTCATCAAGAAGTCGGAGAAGACGCCGCTTAAGGAATTGAAAATGGCCAGGTTGCGTTTATCTGAGGTGAAGAAATGAAGCACAGTGCAATTAAGAAGGCGGCTCTGAAGAAGTCGAAGGTTAAGAAGGAGTACGAGGTGCTCGGCCCTGAGTTCGATCTGCTCCGTCAGATCCTAAGTGCCCGAAGCAAGGCGGGCCTTTCTCAAGCCGACGTCGCCGAGCGCATGGGTACGCATGCGCCCGCCATTACGCGACTTGAGTCGGCTCTGAGTAGCGGCAAGCATTCTCCCTCAATCGGCACTCTCAAACGTTACGCGCAAGCCGTAGGGTGCGAGCTGCAAATAAAGCTTGTGCCGGGCAGCGCCCGACAAACCGCTCAAAGGCGACGCGCGGAAAGACCGCGCGCACTTTAGCGGTGGCGTTGGGCGGCAGGAGAGATTTCATTGGACACCCATGTCATTTCTGCGCAAATCCAGAGCAGAGATTTCATTGGACACCCATGTCATTTCTGCGCAAATCCACGAGTAATCCGCCGACCTGCCCGTAACGCCTCGCGATACGCTCATCCGGTTCGCCACGACAACGGCTGCACCGCTCATGGGCTACGCGCGCCAGTGCCTGGTGTGTCT
>CAZBKC010000131.1:0-8295 GCA_964492345.1 uncultured Steroidobacter sp.
TGAGCGAGGCCTCAGGCATCGCGCCGAAGCTGAAACTGCAACCCGATCCGACGTTCACCGCAGAGGTGTTGATTCCCGTGCCAGGCGATGAGCCGGCGTCGGTGAGTTTCACGTTTAAGCACATGTCAAAAGACGAACTAACAGCATTCCTCGCGAAAGCAGACAAGCGCGCGCCGGAGGAAGTCATCCTTTCAATTGCCACCGATTGGGATCTCAGCGACGCGAAATTCACAAAAGAATCCGTGCGGACGCTGACGCAGCATCATCACGCAGCAGCGCCGGCGATCCTGAAGGCGTACCTCGACGAACTGCTCGGGCGGAAGCACGAAGCGTAACGGAGCGCACGCATGAGCAACACGCTGGCATCGCTGATCGTTGCCGTTGATACGTCAAGAGTCGCGACGGCGGCTGATGATCTTGAGCGCTTGAGTTCGGCCGGCGACCGGACAAAGGATTCAATGGCAGGAATTGCCGACGCCGGCAGGAAGTCGGCGGACGGCATGTCGCGCATCGTCGGCGTCGGCAAGCAGGCGGCGGATTCGACACAGCGACTGGCGTCGGCTTCTGCCGGCGCAGCGCGCGGCATGACGGACGTCACGCGTGCGGCTCGCGAGCAGGCGACGGCGGTCGGCAATGTGGGCTCTGTCATTGCGAGATACGCGGGCATTATCGGCGCCACCTTCGGCGCGCAGGCGATGTTGGCTGCGGCTGACAGTTGGGGACAGATCACGAGCCGGCTGAAGCTGGCGACGCAGAGCACGCAGGAATTTACATACGTCCAGGCGGAACTGTCGCGCATCGCCGATCTGACGTACACGAAGTACAACAGCCTGGCCGATGGATTCGCGAACACGACGCGCAACTTGCGTCAGTTGGGATTGGTAACGCGTGACCAGTTGGCGATTCAAGAGTCCCTGCTCTCAGCATCGATCGTGTCAGGCGCAAGCGATGAACAGCGCACGCGCATTCTCGATGCCTTCAACAAGGCTCTGGCGACCGGCGTTCTCCGAGGCGAGGAATGGAACGCCATCGCGACCAACGGTGCCCGAATCGTTGGGCTGCTCGCCGAGGAGATGGGAAAAACTGAACTGCAGGTTGCGCAGATGGCGCGCAATGGCGGCATCGCGATTGACACGATGTTGAAGGCGCTGATCAACGGTGCGCCGAAAGTTTCTCAAGAAGTCGAAAAAATGCCGGTGAGTTTTGCGGATGCGATGACCCGCCTCGGCAACAGCTTCCAGCGCTTCGTCGGCACCGCGGATGACACCTACAGAATTTCGCAGCGGATCACGTCAGCCATCGACTGGCTATCGGCGAACTTCGCCAACGTCGCACGCGCGGCGACGCTGCTGGCGGCGACCGCACTGCCGGCGTTGATTGCGCAACTGCGCGCCGTCGCGGTGGCAATCGCCGCGAATCCGATCGCCGCACTGGCGACGGCCGCGCTGGCTGCGACGGCGGCCATCACCGCGTTTTCGGGCTCGATCCAGATCGCGGCGGACAGTCACGCAACACTGGCTGATCTCGCGGCCGAGGCGTGGTCGAGTGTCGGCGCGCTGGCGCGTGACGCTGCGGCAGCGGTTGCCGTCGCCTGGGCGAGCACCGTTGATGACGCAGATACGTCCGCAGCGGATTTCGAACTCACCTGGGCCAGCGCCTTCGTGAATATCGGGCGCAGTGCGGATGCCGTCGGCGCCGCCATGATCGGCACCGTCGCAGGCATCGGCGCCGCCTTCGGCAACCTCGGAAAGTGGATTGATTCGATGTTCGCGCGCGCGTTCAACGCCGTCATCGAACGCGCCGAGCGTTTCACGAACCAGTTGATCGAGATGTCCAACGCTGCGCGGAATTTCGTCGGCATGAGTGGCTTGTCGACGCTGAATCTCCCGCGCAGGGAAGACGCCGGCACCGACCTCGACCCGCTCGGCGCATTCGTAGGCGAGTGGGAATCCGCGATGAAAAGTGATACCTACGAGCGCCGCGCGGAGGACATCATCCGGCGCGCCAACGAACGCGCGCTCGCGCGGACCACGTCAGGGACCAGCGTGGCAGCGGGCGGCGTCAGCAACATCAACGCGCCGAAGCCCGGAAAATCCGACGAACAGAAGCTCGCCGAATCCACGGACAAGTACGCGGACGCGCTGCAACGCCAACTGGATGCGACGCTCGACCTAACCACAGCGGAACGCGTGCTGTACGACCTTCGGCAGGGACGCATCAGCGAAGGCCCGGCGTTCGATCGCGCGCTTGATCTCGCGAAGCAGATCGATGCCGCGAAGGAGCGCATTGCGCAGGAACAGTCGCAGCTCGCGCTAATCGAAGCGCAGTCTGCGGCACAGCGTGATCTGAACGACCTGACCGCGCAGTACGCACGCGAAATCGAGGGATTGGGCAAAGGGCAACGTAGCCGCGAATACGACGCCGGCTTGAATCAGCTCGATGACCGCTTCGCAGACCAGCGGCGCGAGTTGCAGAGCAATCGAACAGGACTCGAAATGGAAGGGAAATGGACCGAGAGCGCGCAAGCACAGTACGCCGAACACCTAAAAATCATCGACGACCATCACGCCCAGGCGATCTCCGCGTACGAGTCGTACTGGACGGAGCTGACCGAAAAAGAGGGCAATTTCTTCGTCGGCGCCAGCGAAGCATGGTCCAACTACGTCGACAGCGCGCGAAATGTTGCCAAACAGTCCGAAGAACTGTTCACGAACGCCTTCAAGGGCATGGAAGACGCGCTCGTACAGTTTGCGATGACGGGCAAGTCGAACTTCAAGGACCTCGCGAAATCGATCATCGCCGATCTGCTGCAGATTCAGGTTCGTGCTGCGCTCACGAACGTATTGGGGTCAATGGACTCGATCTTCGGCTCGATTTTCGGGGCGGGCTCAGGCAGCGCAGTGCAGGCGATTCCGATGTGGTCGCTGCCGCAGAAGCTCGCCACCGGCACTCCGTACGTTCCGCGTGACAACTTCCCTGCAATTCTGCACAAGGGCGAGGCCGTCATACCCGCGAATTTTAATCCATGGGCTGGCGGCAAATCGATGGGCGGTCCCACGGTCAACATCACGCAGAACCTGCAGGCGGCGCCCGGCACGAACGTCGCGCAGTTCCAGGCGATGATGGAGCGGGCGAAGCAGGAGACGATTGCCGCCGTCGCCGAGAACCTGCAGCGCGGCCGCTGGGACGGGGTTATTTCGTGACGCGCCAGAACCTACCCACTATAGGCACCAATGGCGGCGTCATCGGCAGACCACGCAAACAGCCGCCCGCAGATGCTGCTCAACGCATTCAGCAGCTCGCCGCTGAGGGCTGTAACAAGGTCAACCTGGCAGCGCAGCTTGGCACATCAGCGAAGACACTCAACGAATGGCTTGCCGCTGACGAGTCGCTGCAGCTTGCATTCGCGATTGGCCGGGAGACCGAACGAAATGAACTGCATCGGTTGATACTGCGCGACGCGCGTGATGGTGAGAAGCCGAACATCAATGCGATGTTTCTCCTTAAGTCGCGGCACGGTTATCGCGAGGGCGATCTCGGCGATGACGTTAGTGCTCGCGTCAACGTGACGATCAACTTGCCGGCCACAAAGCCGATGGCCGACTTCATCGACGTGACACCACGAGAGTAAAAGCACCATGAAACTCACAGCATTTCAAAATCGAATCGCAGAAATCCCCGAAGAGATCAACCTCGCTCTACTTGGCGGCCGCGGTGGCGGCAAGTCGACTGGGATGGCGCTGCTGGCCCTGCGTCATGCCGAAGTTCATGGCGAACTCGCGCGGATGATGCTCATCAGACGCAGCTATCCAGGCCTGCGCGACTTCGAGCAAACGAGCAGAGATATTTTCGGCATCGCGTATGGTGAGACTGCCCGTTACTCGGCGAACGACCACGTCTGGAGGTTGCCACGCGGCGGATTCTTCGAGTTGGCGCAGCTCGATTGCCATGCTGATCTGCAGAAGTTCCAAGGTCGCAGTATCACGACGTGCTTTATCGATGAAATCGGCCAGTACGCGTCGTCGGAACTACCCGACTTATTGCGCGGAAACATGCGCGCACCGAGGGGAGTGCCTACCCGCACAATAGTTGCCGCGAACCCCGGCGGCCCCGGGCAGACCTGGGTCGCGAAGCGCTGGATCCTCGGCAAAGAGCCTTGGAAGGCATACAAGGACGAGCACGGCGCGTGGTGGATGTGGTGTCCGTCGACGATCGATGACAACGATACGATCGACCAGGCTGGCTACCGGCGGCAACTCGAAGCTGCGTGCGCGAGCGATCCTGAATTGTTGAAGGCCTGGCTCAGTGGCTCATTCATGTCGGCGACGGGGAGCTATTTCGGCCTTTCACTCGATGAATCACGCAACGCGGTGGGGCCATTTCGATCGATGCCAATGCACATCGAAACGAATCCGAACCGGAGAACCTACGGGCAACTTGTGCCATGGGAGCACTGGATTGCACACGATTTCGGCAGCACCGCGCCGAGTTGCACATTCCTGATGTGCGAATCACCGGGTGCCGAGTTCGACGGACGCTACTATCCGAAAGGCAGCATCATCGTGATCGATGAATACGCTGTGTATCGTCGTGACAATCCCAACTTGGGACTGGGCTGGACCGCGTCTGTCACCGCGGAGGCACTCGTTGAGTGGTGCAAAGCATGGAAAGCGAAGCCCCAAGGTGTGGGAGACGACGCTATGTTCTCGCAGACGGGCCACGGCAGTTCGATTGCCGATGAATTCTCTCGCAAGGGCGTGAGGCTGGAGCCCGCGAAAAAGGGCGGCCGCGTTCCCGGTTGGCAGAAAATGAAGCGGATGCTCGCCGATGCGGGCAAGATCGATACGCCCGGACTCTACGTGTCGAGGTCGTGCGACTATTTCTGGCAGACTGTGCCCTTCCTTGCGCGCGACCAGAAGCGTCCCGAGGATTGCGATAGCAGCGGGCCCGACCACGGCGCCGATGCTGTGCGCTACGGGTTGATGCGTCAGAAGATCGTCTCTACGTTCGGTCCGCTGAGGCTGTGACCGCTACGAGAACGGGCCAAGCTGAAAGCGCGTGGCAGCGGGGACTTCAAATCAGGCCAGGAGCAAAACTCAATGAGTAATCGCGGCACGTATGTCTTCGAAGTAAAGGACGGAAAACCAAAAGGTGACGGCACTTTTGTCGGTGATGAGAGTGCTTGGATCTACTGCCAGCCGACGGAATCTGAACTCGGCATTGTCGGCGAGGGGCATCTGTCGCTTCGTTGTAGGCCGGGGACGCCATACGAAACCGTGCAGGACCTTGCTCGGCGATTGATGGAACTGAAAGTCGAGATCGACTACACGCCGCACAGATAGGGTGGAGGAAAGGGGAGATCCGTGGGGCCACGGCCCGCGGAGAGACGGTGGCGATCGATCTCTCCTACACATAAGAAAGCCCCCGCTGACGGCCGGCGGGGGCTTCTCGTGGGATCGCTGAAGTCGAGTCTCAGCCTGCTGCTGTACGGGTCATTGGATCACCCATGCCGCGGGAATCTCCCGCATGGTGCTCCCCGGGTTCTGAGGGCAACCCGAACGGAACTGCGCAATCGAGGCGAGGTAGCCTGCGGGAAGCGGACCGACGCGCACGCACTCCAATCTAACGGCGAATCCGCCGGCGCGCAGTTCGCTGTGGTAATCCAGGGCGTGACTTTCCTCGGGGGTCTCGAGGAAGGTCACGTCGTGATCGTACGAGCCGCCGGCGGGCATGATGACGCGCCAAATGACTGGCCACGCGGTTGGGTCGTTCATGACCGGTTCACCTCCTCCCATACGCGTCGAGCCTCCGTGGCACCGTACTGAGCGAAACACTCGATCCAGCCGATCTGCAGTGTTGATGCCTCCGAGCGCACCAAGACTTCCATGAGGACGCGACAGAACCCCTTGAGTTCTTCAGCGCTTAAGCCGCGCATGGCGTCGGCGACGTAATTCCGTTGATTCGGGCCGGGCTCGTTATCGGGCTCGTCATCCTCTGCGAGTCGGTCGAGTATCTCGACGACACGCATCCCGCCGCAGATCATGGCCGGGCTGGGTTCGCGTTCTGCGGCGGTGCGAAGGAAAGTAACGTTGGTCATGTTGCTGTCGGCCATTGCGATCACTCCTCTGTCACGTGGTAAGGATGGACGCCGGACACGCGGTCCGGTTTCTCCAGGGACGCCGGAACGCGAGAGAGAAGAGCACCCGTCGCCTGCCTGGCAACGGCCTGTGCGCCAATCAGGCGGTCGCGCAAATCGGTGGTTTCGTCGATGGATTGCTGCAGTAGGTCGACCAGCGCTTCGGCTTCCTCTGCTGCCTTGCTGATCCTGTCGCGAGCCGTCTGGAGCATGCCGAGCGCCTCGCCTTTCTCGTCCAGGTTCAGGAGGCGTTCGATCTCGTCGAAGACGGCAATGATCGGAGCGTTGTCGGCGCGACGGAGCGCGCGCGGGCGGGGTATGTTTCGGGGTACGCGAGGCGCTTGGGGGTATGACATGGCAGTCACTCCTGAAAATGATTTTCACAGTTTTGGCACACTCACTGCCTCAAACCGGCTCATTTCCACACCACGCCACACAGCTAAGTACTTGTGTGATTTAGTGGTGCCTTGCGCTGATTGGTGTACTGCCGGGACTTTTAATCCGCTGGTCGTGGGTTCGATTCCCACCCAACCCACCATTCCCTCTCGATAGCCGCCGAGTGTCGCATTGCGCTGGCTTGTGCTGGCTGCACGCAGCGATTATTGTCCAATCAGATCGCGCGAAACGGCAGTAATTAAACCGGATTATTACTGTCGTTATTTCAAAGAGTTATCGAGATTAGTTCAGGATGATTTTCTGATTTCTGGTGGCGCTGGCATCGCAAGGCACGACGTTGCGCCGCATTCCATTCGAGTCTGACGCATTCGATTTCAGTTCATCGTTTTTGCTCATGACACAGGCTTCGCCCACTGCTGATATCTCCACCAGACCCTTCGGCCTGACGGTTGATGCGTTTGCCGACGGTGGCGACAGCTTCTTTCCCAGCGACCAGCATGTCCGTGGCCTCGAATTCATGGCGCAGATTCTCTGGTCGCGTGCACGGCTCGGTGTGCTTACCGCGGCTCGTGGCTGCGGCAAGAGCACGCTGATCACGCGATTCCTGCAGGGTCTCGACGAGCGCTTTGTTGTCGCGGCCGTCAGCCGCGAGAGTCTGTCGCCGCGCGATTTCCTTCTGGACGTCCTGCACCAGTTCGGTATTGCTCTGGAAGACAGCGACAAGACCGACCGGCGACGGTTGCTGGAGCGATTCCTGAATCATCAGGCCGCGATGTGCCGCATTTGCATGTTGATCGTGGAGAACCCGCAGCAGATGCACCCTTCGGTTCTCGAGGAGCTGCGTTTGCTGGCCTCGCTCGAGGTCGAGGGGCGCCGGGTGTTGAAGGTCCTGCTGCTCGGCGAGCCGCCGATCACCCGCGTCATCGAATCGCCGCGCATGGCCGGGTTGCTGGCCGGCGGGATCGTGCGCTTTACGCTCGAACCCTTCAGCGAAGACCAGACCGCAGCTTACGTCGCGCATCGTCTGCGTGCGGCGGGCAGCAGCAACCCAGATGCGTTGATGCCCTACACCCTGATGTCGCCCCTGCATGCCTGCACTGACGGCGTGCCGGCGCAGATCGACCGGCTCTGCGAACGGGCCCTGGCGTGTGCCACTGAGGAGGGGGCGGACTTCGTGACCGCTGCAGCGATGGATCGCGCGATCCACGAATTGGGCTGGCAGGGTCGCGTCAATCGCAACCGGGATCTGGTCCGGTCGCGACGCCATGCCGAGTCACCCGAGGTCTGCGGCAGGCTCGTCATTTCCATGCAGGGAATGCCCGATCGCGAAGTCGTCCTGGACCACGACAGGGTATTGATCGGTCGAGGCGAGGAGGCCGACGCGCGAATCGATTCGGTCTTCGTCAGCCGGTATCACGCACTGGTCGTGAGGCACGACGGGCAGGATCTGTTGCTCGACCTCGGAAGCACCAATGGCCTGCTGTACAACTCCCGGCGCATCCTGCGCCGGATCCTCAGGGACGGCGATCTCCTCCAGGTGGGCCCCGCCAAGGTCCGGTATCTGAATCCGCTCTCCGTACCGGCTGCGCAGCTCGATCCGGCTGAAACAATCTGCTTCGCCCGCCCTGGGTTTCCTCCGGCAGACGAGGACGATGGCAGCGGGACGGTCATCGCCTTCGGTCACCCGGACACGACGACCTCAACCAGGCGCTGATTCGTTTCCCGATTCAGCCGCTTACGCTTGCTGCCCGAGGGGGCTGCCA